>JBAUAY010000272.1:0-11514 GCA_049676235.1 Streptosporangiaceae bacterium | reverse complement strand
CCTTACGGGACGGCTTGGTGTAGACGTAGTACTTCTGGGTTCCCCGTTTCCGCTGGCGGCGGATGTCGAAGCCGAGGAACGTGAAGCCCTCATCGATATGGACCACCCGGGTCTTCTCCGGTGACAGTCGCAGTCCCAGGGGGGCGAGCACGGCTGCCACCTCCTCGCGCAGGGCCTCGGCATGGCGCCGGTCGCCCGACACCATCAGGACCAGGTCATCCGCGTAACGGCAGAGTCTCCAGTTTCCCTGGCCGTTTCTCCTGCGGTTGGCCCGCTGTTGCTTGGTTCCCATTTCCTGCTGCCATTGCCGGTCGAAATGGTCATCCAGCGCCGACAGGGCGATGTTAGCGAGCAACGGCGAAAGGATTCCGCCTTGGGGAGTTCCGGTCAGTGTCTCTTCCCTGTCTCCGAGGTCGGTGAGGACCCCGGCTTTCAGGAACGCCTTCACCAGGGCGCAGATACGTTTATCCTTGATCCGCACCCGCAGCCGGCCCATCAAGGCTGAATGACTGATTTCGTCGAAGCAGGCTTTGATGTCCGTCTCGAACACCCATCTATAATTGATGGACTCCGAGGCGAAGTGATGGATTTCGGCAATTGCGTCCTGCGCCCTGCGGTTCGGGCGGAACCCATACGAGCACGGCTTGAAGTCCGCCTCGAAGATGGGCTCGAGCACCAGTTTCAGGCTTGCCTGGACCACCCGGTCGGCGATAGTGGGAATCCCGAGTTTCCGGAATTTCCCGGAATTACCTTTCGGGATCAACACCTGCCGCACTTCGTCCGGCCGGAACCCGCCAGATTTCAGCGAGTCCCGGATCTGATTCAGGAAAGCCACGACCCCGATCGAGGTTTCGATCCAGGCCGCTGTGGCCTTGTCGATTCCTGCGGTCCGGGCGCCCTTATTGGTGGACACGCGTTGCCACGCGGTCACCAGGAACGCCGGGTCGCAGACGAGGTTGAACAGGTCACCGAACCGGCGATCAGAGTCCTCGATCGCCCAGCGGTGCAACTTGGCCTGCATCCTCCGTACCATGACGCTGGCCGTGAAATCATCCGGCCAGGCCACGGCACCGGTATTCACCGGTGCATCTTCGGACATTGCATCTCCTTCCTTGACTGACACACTGCCGTCCTTCCCCATGTACGCGGCTTTCCCGCGCCCGGAGTACTACGACGGCTCCGCCCCGCCCGCGCCTTCGGCTGGCATCGCGCCTATCCGCCATCTATTCCCCTGGCCGGGAAACGACTACGGAACGCACGCGGGCGGTTCCCACGTTCACTGCTGTCCGGTCGACGGGTTAGGCACCCGGCTGTACCCCTGCGGCATCGCCACGGTTACGCCGTAGACAATTCACCGTGGCCTCCAGACCCAGGCTACTGAGACCCAGCCTGGAGTTCCCCGCCCGTCATGAAGGGCGGGTGCGCACCGCTAACCAGCCCGAATCCACCGGGTTAGAGCTGGCGGAAAATCAAGAGGCGTAACGTAGCCGGTTCCTCGCGTATACCTTCCCGTCTCGCTCACCGCGCCCGGCCCATCCGGCAGTCCTGAACCGACGCGACTTTGTCGAGGCTGCTCCCGCCCTTACCACCGACCCGTGGCTTAGGCTGCCTCCAGCTTTACCCCGCCGCTACGACGGCAGGGGAAATGGACGGTCTTTCACCTCCATCCGGCAACAACAGCGCCTCGTGGCGCAACAGCAGCTTCTCCGTCCGCTGCTTCTCCCGGGTCCGCTCCTCGGTCAGGTCCCGCCGGTACCGGGTGTGCAGCCGGATCACCCGGTACTCCGGAGTAGCCACGAAGCAGGCCGTGACCGCGCCGCGCTCAAAGCACGCCGCCAGCCACCGCGAATCAGACGGATCCCGCTTCGGCCGCCCGGGCAGGTTCTTGACCTGCTTGGCATCCGCCAGCACGCACTCGAACCCCTCGGCCTCCAGCCGGCAGAACGGGCCTTCCTGTAATCCGAGGTCGCCTCCATCACCACTGCGGGCACCTGCCAGCACCGCAGCCAGTCCGCCAGCGCCAGCACCTCCCGCTTCGTGGTCCGAAGCTGCGGGTCTCGCTCGCCCGCCGCCGGGTTGCTATCTGATGGCACCCGGATCGTCGCCACCATCTGGGCCTTGCCGATATCGATGCCGCACACCCTGTCCCGGTACAGCGGCTCGTCGGTCACCTCTTCCACGCGTCCTCACCTGCCCTTCCCGTACTGCTCACCTGCCAGGCGGTACCGCCCGGGGAACCGGGGGCGAGCGGAGGAATCTAACCCGCGTGCTCGAAGCAACAATGAACAGCCCCTCAGGAAACCGGCTCCCGGCGCCAGACTGATCCGCGGCCTCAACCGCGCCAAGAAGGTAACGGCGTCACGGGCGGTACCGCAGCCATTTTTCACGCCGGTACGGCGCCGCGCCAGCGGTACCAAGGGCTGATCCGTAGATCAATGGAAAGTGTCCGGCCCGTCCGGCGGAATCCGAATCCGCACGTCAGCGTCCTACTCGGTGTCCGGCATAGACGCCATAGTCCGGCACCGTCCGGTCAGTCCGTGAGAAAACTGTGAGAGACTCGTGCTCTTTGGCAGCTACTGCCGCAGGGCTGGCGTTTCCCTCGACTGTCCAGCGATCGCCCGTGCCTTGCAGGGGATAGCCCGCATACGGCCGCGGGGTTTCAATCGAGCGGTGAGTGCACGGCCGGTGTGAGCAGGGCAGTCAGCTGAGCGACGTCATCGAGAGTATCGATGCCAAGGACGGCTTTTTCGATGGCGGCCTGGCGGTCGGCAGCGATGATGCGGTCTGTCAGCTTGGCGTACTTTCCCCGGATGTCTGCGTTGGTCAGGTTCCGGTCGCCGGTGCCGCGCGGATGGACGACCTTGGCGGTGCGGGTGCTGCCGTCGGTGAGGGTCAGGCGCACCTGGGTGGTGAGCTGCTCGTCGACCGGGAGGTTGTCGTAGGCCTTTTCGTGGTGCGTCAGTGTCTTGTCGATCAGCTCCCAGACGTCGTCGCGGTTGATCCGGTCCTGCCGGAACTGGTCGATGAGCACGTCGCCATCCAGCAGGGCCACAGCGACGGCGTAGGCGACGTTCATCTGAGCGCCGATCACCTGCAGCGGGCGCTCGGCCTGCCACCCGCCATGGGAGTAGGCGGCTTCGCCCATGTCGATGTCGATCCGCTGGACCTGGCTGACGTCGACCTTAGGCCGCAGCTCGAGGGCGGCGCCGACCGCGGCGTGCAGCAATCCCATGCACGCGTACGCCTTGACCGCGATCCGCTCGGTCTCCCAGAGGATGCCCAGGCCCTTGTAGATGTCTTCGGGGTAGGTGCGGTGGCCCTCGCCGAAGACGGCCAGCCAGCCGCCGTACGGGCGTTCGAAGACCCGCTTGATGCCGACGTAGCCCGCTGCCGCCAGCGCGGCGGCGGTCAGCCCGTTGCGCGAGGCGAAGCCGTGCTGCATGCGCTTGACCATCGATTCGTACATCGCCGACATCAGCCCGCACGACTGGGTCGCCGCCATCCCGAAGGCGTCCTCGAACCCGGCGGCGTCCAGCCCGTACAGCGTTCCCGCGGCCGCGGCCGCGGCGAGGGGACCGAAGACCACGCCCGAATGCCACCCCCGGGACAGCATGTCCAGGCCGCCGAGCGCTTGGCCGACCCGCGGGCCGGTCTCGTAGCCGAGGATGGCGCCGAGCAGGAAGCGCTCGCCTGAGACACGGCCCGCGCGCGGGGCGGCGGCGAGCATCGCCGGCAGGACCAGCGAGTTGCTGTGCAGCGGGGCCAGCGGGTGGTAGTCATCCAGCTCGAATCCCTGGATGAAGCTGGAGTTCACCATGGCCGCCGACGTGGCGCTGGTGGCCTTGCCGCCCCAGCCGATCAGTGCGGAATTCCCGGCGTCATCGAGCGCTGTCACGCCGTCGACGCCAATACGGGACCAGGGCAGCTGCGCACCGACCAGGGCGCAGCCGATGCCGTCTAGCACCAGGTGCTTGGCCCGGTCGCGGACCGTGGCGGGAACGTCGTCGAGCGTTGTTTCCGCGACCCAGGTGGCAAGCCGGCCGGTCGGGCCGGCAGGGTCGGTGGCAGGACGGCCGGTCGCGGTCTTTGCCGCGGGAGTGCTGGGAGTCATCTTTGGGTTCTCCTCTATCGTTCCTGGCGGACGGGCGGTGGCGCCGCTAACACTGAACGGCACTTAGGCTGGCTGACTTCGCGGGTCGGGTTCCATGCGTTCGCGGACGATCAGGTCAGAGGTTGTCCCCGCGCCGATCATCACGCGGCCGGGACCTCTGCCCAGGGGATAATGACCGCACGAGCGAGGAGATGGCCACTGATGTTGATGCTGAAGCCGAGCCAGGCTGGAGTCGAGTCGGCGTGCACCCGAAGCTGAAGCTGTCCGACCTTCTTGATGCCGAGGGCCTGCACCACGATGACGTAGCGGTGACGCCCGTCCCCGGGCGGCGGCCCAGCGCCGATGAAGCGAGCCCAGCGCGCGTCGTTGGGGAGCTGGACCGCTCCGGCGGGCAGGTGCTCGCCGGTAACGTCTCCCGCTCCGGTCGGGAGTTCGGTTACCGAGGCGGGGATATCGGCGACGGCCCAGTGCCAAAAGCCCGACCCGCTGGGCGCGTCGGGGTCGTACATGGTCACGGTGTAACTCCTGGTTTCCGCAGGAGCGCCGGACCACGACAGCTGGGGGCCAGAGGTCCTTGCCGCCCGGAACCTCGAAGATGCCAGACATCTGTGCCGCAGGTAGCGGCTGGCCATCGGTGACGTCTGTGCTGGTCACAGTGAAGCTCGGCACCACCGGCAATCGCGCGAACGGATCGCTCATGGTTGTCTGCCCTCCACCATGCGGCTCTCTGGTACAAGGCAATCATCGACCCGAGGGAGCGCGATGACCAGCGAAGACGATCGGCGCAGGTCATCCAACAAGATCCCGACCATGTGCCCTGCGGAGTAGACGACCATTGGAGGTTGCCGGTGACCGCCTGCACCAGGCAGGGGTGGCCCGCGTCCGATCCCGGGCTGGCTCGGAAGTGGCCTCCTACCTGGCTGGCGCGCTCGGAGGGACTCGAACCCCCAACCTTCTGATCCGTAGATTCCTGCGCGGGTATCCGGACCCGTTCAGATCAGTCCGTGACCTCGGGCTCGTCTCTCCCGGTTGTCCAGGCGGGTCCGGATCATCCCAAAGTTGTTCATCCGCGTGGCTCCCAACGTGGCTCCCAGCCGCACGCCCGCGGGCACGACTAGTGGTTTTCAAGAGCGTCGGTAATTCACGACCCGCTACCGCTGCTACCTGCCTTATTGGCACTCGGGGCTGGGCCGCCTAGCAAGATCATCCCGTGTATATCCCGCGCCTGGGCTGCCGCGCCTGGCCGGTCGCGAGCCACGCATTACGAGGGTGTTCCCCGGCCGTGGCCCTGGGGCGCCACCCTTCTCCCCCATCGGACTGACTGCTGCCGATCCATTCGCTGGAGGGTAGGCGTCAAGGGTGGCTTCGCGTGTCCGTTAACCAGACGGTTTCACATGTACTCGTTGTCCTGCGGTTAGAGCCGCCCTTGACGCCGTACCGGAGGCGTATCACCATCCGGTGGCAGTCCGGTGGGGCGCCTTTGCAGCTTCCGCGGTCATCGCGGATCGGGTAGTCATCGCCTACCCGACTGCGGCAGAATGCCGCCTGTTATGGCACGCTCGGCCGGCTGTCACCCAGCAGCGGGCTTGCGCAGTGCCAGGTCGAGGTAGAACGATGATGTTACCCACTCGTACCCGCCGCCCTTCGCGGCCCGGAGGTCTTGTACCAGGCCATCGATCCTCTCGGCCCCGATGCCCAATTGGATGCCGCGTTCTCTCACCGCCTCGAGGGTGGCCGCATATATCTCGAACATCAGCGCCGGGTCTTCGACCAGGAACAAGCCTCTCATCGCGGTGACTTCCAAGCCTGCCTGGCGCGCGGACCGCGGCAGGTCCTCGACGGCTCCAGCCGGTACTTCATTCCGGTGCAGCACCTCATGAACCAGATCCCAATGGTCGGCGACGGCCTCCAGGTGCGGGTGCGATCGCGGCGGCGGGCTTTCCAGCGCCTCGTGCACGACAAGCCAGCCGCCAGGGCGAAGGAGAGCGGCAATGTGGCGGAGGTCCGTACCGGGTCGGGCTGGTGCATCAAGAAGGCCCGCGAAAAGGCCAGATCGAACGGGCCACCCAGCGCCGCGGCATCTAGGTCGTGCAGATCGCCTGCGACCACCTCCACGTTGCCCAGCTCCAGGGCGGACACGACTGCTCGTGCCCGCTGGATCGCCGCCGGGCTGACATCGACGCCGACGACCCGTCCGGCGGGGCCGACCATCTCCGCCAAGACCGCAAGCACACCGATGGGGCCGCAGCCGCAGTCGATCGCGTTCCACCCTGGCTGGACACCGACCCTGCGGAACGCCGTGCGGGCGTTCTGCGCGCCTAGCTCGGCGCCGCTCAAGAGCCGCCGTAGGTCTTGATCTGAGCCGTCAAGGATGTAACGGTTGACCCGCTCTGTGACCTCTTCGGCCATGTCCGCCTCCCGGCGCTGGCGTCCTGCCCAGAGCCTATCCAGCCCGCCGCCAGGCGCGGAAGACCCAGCGCTCAAGGCAGGGCCATGCGGTGTGGCCCGGCGTGCGCCGCGCGGCCGCCAAGGCAGAGCGGCGGCGCTGACGTCGGGCCCGCGGCGCCGCAGGCGCCGCGCTTGATTGGTCGGCGGGGACGCTGCGGGTGACTCATGGTGTGAAGCGGGTCAAGGACCGGGATGCCTCGTCTGGTCGCCGGACTCGCCTGGTGGTCAGTGAGCTGAAGACACCGAAGTCACGGCGGACGCTCACGCTGACTCCCGAGCTGGTGGCCAGGTTCCGGCAACATCGGATGCGGCAGGCTGAGGCACAGATGGCGGCCGGTCCGCTGTGGCAGGATCACGGGCTGATCTTCGCGAGTGAGGTCGGCACGCCGATGGATCCGGACAACTTCTCGCACTCCTTCGCCCGGCTGTGCGAGCGGGCCGGGCTCGGCCACTGGCATCCGCACGAGCTGCGGCACTCGGGGGCGTCGCTGATGCTGGCCCAGGGCACGCCGCTCCACGTGGTATCCGAAGTCCTGGGACACGCCAGCATCGCCATCACTAAGGACGTGTACGGCCACCTGCTGGAGGGTGATAAGCGGGCGGCGGCTGAGTCGATGAGCCGGGCTCTGTTCGGTGGCTGAGATGCGCTCGTGGCTCCCAGAACAACAAAATAGGCCCCCGCCAGAACGGCGAAGGGCCTGTGAGCTGGGCGCGCTCGGAGGGACTCGAACCCCCAACCTTCTGATCCGTAGTCAGATGCTCTATCCGTTGAGCTACGAGCGCGGGTGCCTGGCTAGTTTACGACACTTCAAGCCTGCGTTGTGCCAGCCAGCCAGAGCCACCTACCGATGATGATCATAGCCTGCACAGCGGCGATAGAGCTTCTGATTCGTCGCCGACAGACGCCCGCCAGCGCTCGCGGGAAAAGCCCAGCCGGGCGAACGTAACGCCAGGGCCGGGGCCTCTTCCCGGCCGAAGGTGATCACGATCTCCCTGCCGTTGGCATAGCTGACTACAGGCCACTGGAGCATGTCGCTCACCCTGCGGGCGACCCCCTGGAACAGCTCCACCTGGTCCGGCGTGTCGGCGCTCACCCTGAACCGTCCGCTGGCGACGAGCATCTGGGCGACGAAGGGGGTGAAGTTCGCCTCTCCCCGGGCCTTCTCCTCCGCGCTGAGAGGGGTGCGCCGGTACCCGGGCTGCGCGCCGGGAGGGTGGGTCATCGTTGATCTCCTTATGAGCGCCGGCCTCCCAGCATGCCATCCCGCGCTGGAATCACGACCGGGCATCCGCTGACCACGTGGGAGTTGCTGACGGAAACGGACCAGAAAACTGCAGGCCATGAGCTCGACGAGCTGATGTTACCCCAGCAAAGGTTTCCGGGTCACGGCACTAATTTCGGCGTCTGGGGGACGGCGCCGAAGAAGGTCTCGGTGAACTCCTGGCCCGCGGAAAGGCGCGGGGCCACCGCGGCGATGCGCACTTACCAGGCTGGGTCCGGACACGTCCTCGGCACCGGATATCTCCGAGTTTCCGCCTAGGGTTGGCTGGGTGGCCATCGAGCTGGTCTTTGAGACCCACTCCATCACCGTGGACAACGAGCAGGGACGCGCCACCGGCTGGTTGCCGGGCCAGTTGTCCGTGCGAGGCCGGGCGCTGGCGCAGCAGCTGGGTCACCGCCGCATGAGCGACGGGATCACCGCCGTGTTCAGCTCCGACCTGGCCCGCGCGGCCGAGACGGCCTCGGTCGCCTTCGGCGCCGCCATGATCCCGGTGTTGCATGACTGGCGGCTGCGCGAATGCGACTACGGTCAGCGCAACGGGATGCCCGTGACCGAGCTGCACGCTGGCCGACGTGAACACCTGGACCGGCCCTACCCGGGTGGGGAAAGCTGGCGGCAGGCTGTTGCGCGCGTCGGCCGCTTCCTCGACGACCTGCCGCTGCGCTGGGCCGGGCAGCGGATCCTGGTCATTGGGCACGTCGCCACCCGGTGGGGTCTGGACCACGTCATCGGCGGCGTCCCCCTGGAGGACCTCGTCGATGAGGACTTCGCCTGGCAGGAAGGCTGGGAGTACCGGGTCAACACATCCTGAACGAGTCCGGGGCTTGTTGAATGGAGAACCGATCTGCGGGCATGGTCGAACGGTGAGTTCTCGCAGCGTAGGCGTCGAAGAGGAGTTCCTGCTTGTCGAACCGGGGACGGGGCGTCCCAAGGCGGTGGCGGGAACCGTGCTGCAGGCGGCCGGACAGGCCGCCGGGTCGGACCTGGACGCCGAACTGCAGCAGCAACAGCTAGAAACCAACTCGCGGCCGTGTCAGTCCCTGGACGACCTGCACCGTGAGCTGCGCAGGTGCCGGGCGGGCGCCGCCACGGCGGCCGGGCGGGCGGGAGCCCAGGTGGCCGCGCTGGGTACTTCGCCCGTCCCGGTCGAACCCAGGCCGGTCCGCACGAGCCGGTACCAGCGCATGGCCGAGGCCTTCGGCCTGACCGCGCACGAGCAGCTCACCTGTGGCTGCCACGTCCACGTCGAGATCTCGTCCACTGACGAGGGAGTGGCCGTGCTGGATCGGGCCAGTACGTGGCTGGCCGTCTTGCTGGCGCTGAGCGCCAACTCGCCGTTCTGGCAGGGAATCGACAGTTCGTACGCGAGTTTCCGCTACCAGGTGTGGGGGCGCTGGCCGAGTTCCGGGCCGACAGAGCCGTTCCGTACTGCCCACGCCTATCGCGAGACGGTACAGCAGATGGTAGGGACCGGCACGCTGCTGGACACGGGCATGGTCTACTTCAACGCGCGCCTGTCCGAGCGCTATCCCACCATCGAAATCCGGATCGCCGACGTATGCCTGCGCGCAGACGACGCCGTGCTCATCGCCGCGCTAGCCCGAGCGCTGGTGGAAACCGAGGCCCGGTCCTGGCGGGAGGGAAGGGCCGTTCTGCAGCCGCGAACCGAACTGCTGCGGCTGGCGGCCTGGCGGGCAAGCCGGTCCGGCCTGGATGCCACCCTGCTCAACCCCGTTACTGGCTTGCCGGAGCAGGCTCAGATTGTCGCGAACATGCTATTTGACCACTGCCGGGAGGCGCTGGCCGAGGCCGGGGAGGCCGATGCCGTCGCGGAACTGCTGACCGCGTTGCTCGAACGCGGCAACGGCGCGGCCTTCCAGCGGGCCGCCTACCGCCAGTCCGGCCGCCTGTCGGACGTGATCGGCGACGCGGTCTTGGTCACCGAATCGGGCTGATCACCCGTACGGGCTCGCCGGACTCGTATCAGGCGACCGAGGACCATACCTGCCCGCTCTGGCCGGACGGCGTTCACCCACTGCCTCACCAGAGCCCAAGCTCCACGCCGGCGTCATCCTCGCAGCTTCCACGCATCTGTTGTCGTCAGCCCACCGCCGCACTGCCAGCGCCAGCAAGAGGACGTCAGGCCTCACGGTTAACCCAGCGCTGTGGATCAGCTTGGGGCTATGCGGCCCGAGCCGAAATCCCTTTGCCGGGATTCGCCGCCCGGCGGGAGACTTGAGGTCATGCTCGGATTCGTCAGGACCGACAACGAGGCCCTCGTCTCGTACCTGGGCGACCCGCAGCGTGCCGTGGCGGCCTATCACGAGCTGCTGCGGCGCGGCAAAGACGCGAAGGGCGCGATCCGTGCTGGCCTCCAGCACGAGAATCCGGCCATCCGCGAAGGCTGCTGCCGCCTCCTCGACCACCTGGTCGACACCGACGCCATGGGCCAGCTGATCGCCATGGCCGACGATCCCGACGCCCGGGTCAGGATCGCCGCGTTCCACGCCCTGGCCTGCGACCGCTGCAAAGGCGACACCTGCGCACCAGGCGCAGACCAGGTGCTCAAACCCGCGTTGCGGCACCTGGCCTCCGACCCCGACGCGCGCGTCCGCGCGAGGGCCGCCGAACTGGTCGGCAAGTTCGTCCATGCCGATAGCCGCGCTGTCGCCGCCCTGGAGACGTCCCGCGCCCAGGACCCGAGCCCGGTCGTCCGGAAGAAGGCAAGCTGGTTCGCCCCCGGCGGCACCATCTACCGGCGAACTGTCCCACGCGCGTCCAGGTAACGGCACAGCCCTTAATCAAGCCACCCGTGAAAGGACACGTTGCTGCGCTAGCCGCGCCGATCGGACCCTGGAACACCACCGACGGCCTCGACGCGTAACCACCGTAGTGGCCTGCTGGCCCAGCGCTGATCGTGTGGGTTGAACCAAGGAACGCGCGAAGTTTCACAAGGTGGTTCCTGTCGCGCTCAGATATGCGAACATCTACCCCCCGCTTGTCCGCAACTGCTGACTGAGCCGTCCGCGAACAGAAACCCAACCCAGTAAGCCGCATCTGACGTCAGTTCGTCGAATGCATTGTGACAAATCTGGGACTTTGTCGACGTTTCCTGCGGACCTCGCGGGGACCGCGTCGAGCCCTGGCCCGCAGATGGCCGGCGACTGCCGTCACGTCACACGCCGGGTTGCGGTCCACTGCCGGCTTCGGCGGGATCGGGTTCCGGACTCCGCGCGGCCAGGCAGTGCCAGCTGGCCACCGGGAGCTTGCCCCGGTCCTCTTCGCGCCAGGTCGTGGTCAGCTGCATCACCTGTCACCGACCAGCCGGGCGCTGTATGCGGCGATGACGAGCTGAGCGCGGTCGCGGGCGCCCAGCTTGGCCAGCAGCCGGCCGACGTGAGCCTTGACCGTGGACATGCTGACGAACAGCTTCGCGGCGATCTCATCGTTCGACATACCAAGCCCAATCAGCGTGAGCACCTCCCGCTCCCGGTCGGTGATCTCCGCCAGAGCGGCCGGCGGAGTGCTGCTCGGCTCGGGCCTGCTGGTGAATTCGCTAATGAGCCGCCGAGTGATGCCGGGAGACAGCAGCGCGTCGCCCGCGGCGATCGCGGCGAGCAGCTCATCGGGCGGGGTGTCCTTGAGCACGAAGCCGCTGGCTCCGGCCCGTAG
>JBAUAY010000271.1:0-8432 GCA_049676235.1 Streptosporangiaceae bacterium | reverse complement strand
TGCAAGGCGGCCTGACCACCACCATGGAACTCACCGCGAGCCAGCGCCCCTTCATCTACCTGCCGCTGCGCCATCACTTCGAGCAGAACTTCCATGTCCGGCACCGGCTGGCCCAGTACGGCGCCGGCCGGTACATGGACTATGAGGAGGCCGAGCCGGAAACGCTCGCCGCGGCGATAGCCGCGGAAATCACGCGCCCGGTAAGCTACCGGCCCGTCGAAACCGACGGCGCCGCTCGGGCCGCCGCCTGCCTCGCCGAGCTCATTTGACGCCGTGCAGGGCCGAACGCGCATCGTGCCGGACGTGAGGCAGGCCGTGCTCAGCTGCAATCCGCTCAGCCCTCAGCAACTGGGCCCTGGCCTGATCGCTTTCACCGAGGCGGAGGAGAGCACGCCCGTCCAGCGCTAGCGTCGCAGCGAGCGTCGCTGTCCACGGCACCCGGTCGGCCACCGTGAGCAGTGGCGATAGGACGGCGCGGGCGCGTTCGGCATCGTCCTGCTTGAGCCATGCCTGCGCCAGGCATAGATAGGATTCCTCACCCAGCAGCCACGCGCCGTCAACCGGGATGGTGGCTTGCGCCAGCAGCCGGTCCGCGCGGGCGAGAACCGCCGGCGAACCCGTAGCGGCGGCCAGGGGAGCGGCGCAACGCAGCAGATAGGCCTCCACGCCTGCCTGCTCGGCCACGGCTAGGCCGCGTTCGAGCACCTCGACGGCTCCTGCCTGGTCACCTCTCTGCAGCAGCGTCACGCCGAATATGGCGCATGCCGCCGGCTTCCACCAGGTGTGCTCAAGCTGTTCGGTCATGGCCAGCGAGCGCTGGCCGAGCGCCATCGCGTCGTCGTCATGCCCGCGGAGCCGGGCCAGCCAGCCGAGGTGCGCTGTGTACCACACGGCGCAGTGCGGGTAGCCGCCGCGCCGGTTGGCCTCCAGGGCCGTCTCCATGGCGGACACCGCCTTGCCCCATTTGGCCGCGGCGATGAACGGGAACGCGGATTCGAACTCGGCCCACTGCAGCCGGAACAGATCACCCAGGCTGCGCAGCAGCGGGTTGAGTTCGGCCAGCACGCCGGCGAGACCCTGCACATCCCCGAGGCTGAGGTAGGCAATCTTGAGACCGTCCAGCCCAGCGGCGAGGGCATGCTGGTCCGCGGACGCCCGAGCGGCGGCCACCGCACGCAGGCCGTAGTCGAGCGCCTCGTCCAGACGCAGCCGGTTCGCGGCGATGATGGCCAGCCGCCCCAGCAGGTCGGCCTCGATGGCCCGGTCGCCGGTTGATTCGGCGATGCGCAGTCCGCGTTCGAGATTGGACACGTAAAAGCTGATCGGTAGCCCGCGCGAGGCGGGCACGTCACCGCCGAGTTCGCGCAGGGCCAGCATCTCCAGTCGGCGGTCACCGGCCGCGCGCGCGTCCGCGGCACCCAGGGTCAGGTCGGTGAGCGCGGTAACGTGAGCGCCGACCGCCTCCCGCGCGCGGCCGCGCAGAATCAGGGCACGGGCGTGCGCTTCTGTGTCCCCGCCGCGCTCGGCTGCCTCCAGCGCCTGGCTGCTCAGCGTGATCGCGTCGCTCGCTGCGGACCGGCGCATGGCATCCTCGGCTGCGAGCAGCCAGGCCCGCGCCGCCCTATTCCAGTCACCCGCGGCCGTCGCGTGCCGGGCCAGGGCCTCGGGCTGCCCGGTCAGCAGGTCGGCCGCCCGCCGGTGGTAGGCCAGCCGTGTCGGCTCAGGCGTGGTGGCGTACAGGACCTCCCGGATGAGGTCGTTGGCGAACTCGTAGTCCCGGCCGCTGACCACCAGCAGCCTGGCCTGGAGCGCCTGCTCGCACAGATCGACCGCGGCGGCCGGGGTGAGCTCGAGCAGCTCGGCGAGGGTCAGGGGATCGATCGCGGCGCCGAGCACCGATGCCGCCCGCAGCAGCGATTCTGCGGCCGCGCCGGTTTGCCTGACCCGCGCCTGCACCGCGCTGCGCAGCGACTCGGGCACCCCGGTGTCACCCCCGGCCAGGGCCCGCAGCACCTCCACCACGAACAAGGTGTGGCCCTGTGTCCGCTGCAGAATGGGCCCGGCCAGCGCGCCCTGCCCGGCCTGGGTGGCGAGCTGCTCGACCGCCGCCGCACTGAGCGGGCCCACTTCGACCCGGGAGGCCGCCGGCGCTAGCGCGGACCCGATCTCGGCGTCGTGCTCGGCCCGGACGGTGACCACGGTCAGCAGCCGGGAGCCGGACACCTGACGGCCGAGGTAATGCAGGAACTCCACCGTGGACTGCCCCGCGTACTGGAGGTCGTCCACCACGAGCAGGACTGGGCTGCGGTCCGCCAGCCCGGCCAGGAACGCGGTCACCGCCTGGAACGACCAGCGCCGTTCCATGTCCGGGCTGCCGTGCCAGGACGGCGGGGGCCCGAGCAGCGCCGCGGCCTCGGGCAGCAAAGCCGCGACCGCCGGTGCGTGCTCTCCGAGCAGCTGCCGCAGGGCGCTGGCCGACATCGTGGAGACGACAGGTGCGATCGCTTCCGCGATCGGCTGCAAGAACAACGATCGTTCGGCCTCATAGCAGCGCGTGCGCAGCACCGTCGCGCCATCGGTGTCCGCATCTGCCGCGAGATCCTCCGCAAGGGCGGTCTTGCCGATCCCGGCCTCCCCGATGATCATGACCAGGCCCGAGCCGCCGGCCACAGCGCGGTCCCAGGCCTCGCGCAGCGCCCCGGCCTCCCCGTCCCGCCCTGCCAGTACTCCTCTGCGCCGATCCGGCCGTACGGAACGACCAGGCCGCACCGAACGATCTGGATTGACCGAACGGGCCGAGGCCGGGTGCCGATCCTGCTGGCGCAAGATAGCCAGGTGGAGTTCCTGTGTCTGCGGTGAGGGGTCGGCGCCCAGTTCCTCAGCTAGCCTTTCGCGTAGCGCCTCGTAGGCCACCAACGCCCGGGCCGGCTCGCCTGCCGCGGCCGCCGCGGACATGTACCAGCGGCAGGCCGTCTCATCGAGCGGGTCGGCGGCCAGCGCCGCCTCGGCGTAGCGTGCCGCCGAGCTCGCCTCCCCGATCGCCAGCGCCGCCTCGGCAGCGGTCAGGCGGGCCCGGCGGATCAGCTGGCGCAGCTGTTCGCGGGCTGGGTCGGCCCAGGTCGCGTAGGGCTCCTCGGCCAGCACGATGTCCGCCGACAGCAGCCCGATGGCCTGCTCGGCCGCGGCCAGAGCGATCGCGGGCGCGGCAGGCAGCCTGCGCTTGGCCTGCTGGCAGCACCGGGCGGCGGCATCGAGGTCCACGCCGACCTCGGGCTCGCCGGCCAGGCGGTACCCGTGCCGGCCGCCCACGATGATGCCAGAGCCCAGCACCCCGCGAAGCCTGCTGACCAGCGTGGCGACGTTATGCTCGGCCGCCGCCGGGCGCTCCCCGGCCCACAGCACGTCAACGATCCGGTCCACGGGGACCAGGGTCGGCCGCTCCACCGCCAGCAGCTTCAGCAACGTGCGGGACTTGCGGCTGCCCACCTCGCGCTCGGGCAGCTCCGTGCCGCCGCGGATGACGCCGAAAGTCCCGGCCAGGCGCAACTCGATCTGCCCGGAACCGGCCGTTGCGATGGAAACGTCCTTCCCCACCAGCACTTCTTACCGCTGGTCAGCACCATCGGCAAGAGCCGCGGGTCAGGCGGCCTGCTCGCGTGGACCGGCCGCCGACGGTCCCGTGCGAAATCTCGGCCCCGCAGCACGGGCAGGTGCCGGCGGGGCGCCGGGCCGCCGGGCCGCGATGACCGCGCCAGTGTGCGCCTGGCCCTTCCGCGGCGGACACCGGGCCCTGGAGGATGCCGTAGTGCGTCCGCCCCGGGAAAGCGCGCCCTCGACGCCGATGCCGGAGTCGTGCTTGACGGCTGCCAAACCTGCTGCCATGACGGCGGACAACGCCTGTCTCGGATGGACAACCCTAGAATGTCGGCCCAGCACACGGACCGTAACGGACGATCCTGGACGATATGCCTACTCCCTACGGATAAGAAGGTCAGCTGGCCTTCGGCGCGCTCTGCGGTGTATCAGACGTAGCGGATGGTGCTCCGAAAGGGTAGGCAGGCCCAATAGCCGCCTTCCGATGTGCCAGTGCCTCGGCCAGGCGGGAAGGATGCCGGTGGGTCTGGAGATCAGAAGGGAGTTCTGATGGTCGCCGGGTACACACCCAATCAGAGCTATATCGCCATGCAGAGCCAGCAGCTCGCCGATGCCGACCTCACCGTAACCGGCCAGGACAAGGGCGAAGATCACTTCGCCCACGCGGACGGGAAGACCTGCGCGAGCTGCGGCGAGCCGATCGGCGCCAGGCAGCCTGCCCGCCGCCGCGGTGACTCCGATTGGGTGCACGACGTCTGCCCGTGACCGGCTGGACCTCGCGGCCGACAGGCCGGGCCCGGCGGTGGCGCCAGCCGCCTGCGATCGCGGCATGGCTAGTGGCTGGGCCGTCCCCCACGCCAGACCGGTTGCCCACCTCCGGAGCCGTCAGCGTGCCTGTCACATGCCCGATCGAGCGGCAAACTACGCGCTCTGGCAGTGACTCATGGACAGCCCGGCAGACGTTCAGCCTGGATTTATGCAGGTGGAGCCGATCGGCGAGCATCCCTGACACGGAAGAGGTCACCCGGCCGAGCCGTATCCGCAGCGGCCTTATTCGCCGGTCATCCTGTCGATGCGTTCGCGCAGCAGATCGGCATGGCCCAGATGCCGGGAGTACTCCTTGATCAGGTACAGGTAGAACCAGCGCAGCGTGTGCGAATTCCTCTTGCCGAAGGTGTCGTCGAGCTGGTGAGCCACCATGATCTGCCTGGCCCGGGTGCAGTGCGCGCGGAATGTGTCCAGGTCCGCGGCGGCCCCGGCGGCGGTGGCTTCCTCGAAGTCGCCTTCTTGGCTCTCGTCGGTGCAGTACAGCCAGCTGATGCCCCAGTCAGCCAGCCGGTGCCCGTACACCCGCTCCATTTCCGTCATATGCCTGACCAGGCCGATGAGCGACATCGACGACGGCTCGCACGACCGGGTGATGAGCTGCCGGCCGGTCAGGCCGTCGCATTTTGCCAGTAGCGTGGCCCGGTAGTAGTCCAGCCAGCCATCGAGCAGGCTCCGCTCGTCGCTCAAGCCCTCCGGGATGGTCCGCTCGGTCATCTGCGCCTCCTGCCGGCACCTGGCCCACATGATGCCATCGCCGCAACCGGCCGGAAGCCGCCCAGGGATCCAGGCCGTAGGGTACTGGGACCTGGCCGCCAGCCAGTTGCGCCTGCGGGTACCTCCTGGACCGCCCCGGTCACGCGGGCGCCCGCCTAGCGTGGAACGACCACCCACCGCACGGTCACCGGCGCGGCGCTAACCTGCAATCCTCCGGTTAAATGGATATCCCAGAAAAAGCTCTGTCTTATTCCGAACGGATGGGTGTTGCACCGTCTTCGTGGCAGGCTCTGCCCGGTCTCATGCCCGTCTTGGTGGGCCGTCGTCGCCAATTCTGGTGATCTGGCGAAGGTCCAGGTCAGCCGGGAGCGTCCGCCGCGGGCACTGAAGTGGGCAGGACCGCTGTGGCCGGTGAAGGTCTCATGCCGCGTCGCCGCTAGGGCGAGGATCTCGAAGACCGGCGAATCAGGCGAGCATGCGACGCGGCCTCACCAGGCCGGAGCGAGGCTTAAGGCCAGAAGACGACATGGAGCCAGAAGATGACTGTGGCAGGTGAGGGTTCCGATATTCCGGGTGGCGCCCGGCCTGACAACCGCGTCCTGCTGATCGTGGCCGCTGACCATCGAGGCAGCCTGGAGCGCGGCCTCTACGGCCTGACGGCGCCGCCGACGCCGGTTCAGGCGGCCCGGATCAGCGCCGACAAGCTGCTGGTCTACCAGGCGCTGACCCTCGCGAAGTTCCCGCGCGGCGCGCAGGGAATCGTGCCGCTGCCATAGTCGTGTGTGCGGGCGGCGATAGCGGGCGCCGCCCTGCCCACGTCCCCCTCACCGCGGGAGGAGCACGATTAGAACCGACAACGTCAAGACCGACAGCACGGTCGACAGCCGATTGGTTCGCCGCACACGTCGCGCGGACCATATCAGGGCCCGCCGCCTCGTGTCAGCCGCAGGCAGCGGCGCGGGCCAGCAGGTGGGCGCGCTCGCTTGTGTTGGCAGTCATCGCCGCCGCGCGCTGGAATTCGGCGCGCGCCTCATCGCGCCTGCCGAGCCGCTCGAGCAGATCCCCGCGCACGCTCGGCAGCAGATGATAGCCGCGCAACGCGGGTTCGGCGGCCAGCGTGTCCGCGATCGCCAGCCCGGCGGCTGGCCCGTCGGCCATCGATACGGCGACGGCGCGGTTGAGCTCGATCACCGGCGACGGCGCGAGCGACGCAAGGACGCTGTAGAGGGTTGCGATGCGAATCCAGTCGGTGTCCGCGGCGACGAGTGCCCGTGCGTGGCACGCGGCCAGCGCCGCCTGGATGACATACGGTCCGCTGAACTCACTGCCACTGAGGGACTCCGCCGTGGCCAGCGCCGCGAGGCCGTGCGTGATGAGCAACCGGTTCCAGCGGCTACGATCCTGGTCGAGGAGCGTGATCAGCTCGCCGTCGCGCCCGGCCCTGGCCGGGATCCGCGACGCCTGGATCTCCATCAGCGCGACCAGCCCGTGCACTTCGGGCTCATCGGGCGCGAGCGCGGCGAGCATGCGGCCGAGGCGCATCGCCTCCTCGCACAACTCCGCCCGCGTCCAGGAATCGCCCGAGGTCGCCGCGTAGCCTTCGTTGAAGATCAGGTACACGACCTCGAGAACGGACGCGAGCCGCGCCGCGAGTTCCGTGCCGACCGGCACCTCGAACGGCACTTTGGCGTCGGCCAGGGCCTTCTTCGCGCGGGTGATGCGCGCGGCCATCGTCGGTGTCGAGACGAGGAACGCACTCGCGATCTGTTCGGTCGACAGGCCGCCGACCAGCTTCAGCGTGAGAGCCACGCGCGCGTCACGTGAGAGCGAGGGATGGCAGGCGGTGAAGATCAGCCGCAGCACGTCGTCCTCGACGTGGTCATCGAACTCGATTTCGTCCATGGGGTTTTCCGCTTCAGCGAGCTCCCGGCTGATCTCAGCGACCTTGCGCTCGAAGCTGGCCTGCCGCCGCACGCCATCGATGTAGCGACGGCGCGCGACGGCGGTCAGCCAGGCACCCGGGTTGTCGGGCACCCCCGTCGACGGCCACTGCACCAGCGCGGCGACGAGGGCGTCTTGCGCGAGGTCCTCGGCCAGGCCGACGTCGCGGACCGTGCGGGCGAGTCCAGCGATGAGCCGTGCCGACTCGATCCGCCAGACCGCCTCGACGGTCCGCCGCGCCGCCTCGCTTCCCAACGACGCCTACTGGGCCCGCTGCTGTGCGGACTGCTCGCGCAGCCGGCTCTCGGCGTCGATGATCTCCTGCGGTATCTGCCCCTCGAAGTCGGCCGCCTCCTGGATGCGCCGCAGCTCCACGGTCGTGCCCTTGAACGGCGCGCGCTTCAGCCACTCCACGGCCTCATCCATTGACGAGACCTGCCAGATCCAGAAGCCGCCGACGAGTTCCTTCGCCTCCGCGAACGGCCCGTCGATGACCCGGTTGCCGCTGTCATCGCCGAAGTCCAGGCGCTTGCCCTGCGACGACGGCGTAAGGCCCTCGCCGGCCAGCATGATCCCGGCCTTGAGCAGTTCCTCGTTGTACCTGCCCATCGCCGCGAACTCTTCCTCGTGCCCGGCGTACTCGCCCTTCTCGCTGTCTTCGGTGGCCTTGACCAGCACCATTACTCGCATCTGGGTCTCCTTTGTCCCCCGGCCGGACGGTCCGGCTCACCAGTGCGTCGAGCGGCACGGACCAAATTCGACATGGGTCTGAAGTCCTTTCTATCGCATGACGCCGTTCCACAACGTGGCGCTCATGTCCCCGGCCACGACCACGGCGGATGCCGGCACGCGCACTTCGGTGTCCGGCGCGGCGGCGGACGGACCGGGACCACCGCATCCACTAGCTGTGAGAGCGGCGGTTCAATGTGGCTCGACTGCAGGTCGCCTGCCGCCGCTCAGGCCAGCGCGACCAGGCCCCCGGCGCTGGCACGAGTCTGTGGGCGGGGGCTGGCCGCGCTCGGCCGGGTTAGTACGCGGCCGCCCCTTGTGCGGCCTGCTTGATGAGGTCGGCGGTGGCGCGTGGCTGCGAGACGTAAACGGAGTGACTCGCCGCCACCTCGACAATGGTCGCCCCAGTCCGCTGGGACATGGTGCGCTGGGCCGCCGGGGGGATCATCCGGTCCTCGGTCGTGACCATGTACCAGCGGCTTGGTCCGCCAGGCGGGGTCGGTGACCTGCCCGGCAGGGGCGTCTACGGCCCACGGGACCTGCGAGTCAGCCATGAACGCGGCCAGGTCGGCAGGCAGGTCAGCAGCGAATGATGCGTGGAATTTGGCCCGGTCCAGGAACAAGAA
>JBAUAY010000270.1:0-3422 GCA_049676235.1 Streptosporangiaceae bacterium | reverse complement strand
CCAACCTGGGCTGGGTCCAGCGCGAAGAGGGCGACCCGGAGGGCGCACGGTCCTCCTTCCAGGCGAGCCTTCGCCTCTGCCGCCGCAGCGGTGAGCAGCCGGTCATAGCCTGCGCCATTCTCGGCCTGGGCTGCTTGGCCGGGGATCTGGGCAACTGGGACCGTTCGGCGCTCCTCCACGGCGTCGCGCAGGCCTGCCTGGACCCTTCCGGGGAGCCGTGGCAGGACATTGAGGCGCGGTACCGGCAGCACAACCTCGCCCGGGTGCGCTCGCACCTAGGCGACGACTTGTTTGACCGGGCCTACGCCAAGGGCATGGCGCTCAGCGTCGAGGAGGCACTGCGGATGGCCCTCGGAGAACCGTTGTCACATGAGCCCGACTGAGCTCGACCTCAGCCTGACCGCCGCGGCTTCGGCCCAGCCAGCACACCTTCACCGCAACGGACTCGCTACCGCGCGACCCCCCGCGCTCATGAAATGACCACGCAATGCGCACCGATTTGATAAAAGCCGGGAATGCGGGCTGACCGCTTCCGGGTGATTCGCTCCCTAAGACCCCGCGCCTACTTCGCGTGGGCTCTTCTGTGATATCGCTGCTGCGGGCGGATCGGTGCCTCCGCCGGTGGCCGATGGTCCTCGCTGCGGCGCGGCCTAGCCTTTCCTCATCAACACCACGTTGCCCTTGATAACCACGGCTACCTATTTCGCGATCCGACGTGGCGTTCCCGGGAAATGTCGTAGCTGTCCACTATAATCGAATGCAAAGCCTAGAATAATTCCGGTCGATGCCGCTATCTCGGCCGGGACGAAGGAGAATCCCCAAGACCAGCGACGACACCGGCCCGCGAGCATTCCCGGAGGGAGGTGACCCCAGGTGAGTACTGCCCCGGCCTCGGCTAGCGAGGCGATGGAGATGGTGCGCGCCGGGCTGGGCTACCTGGCCGCCGCGGACGCCACCGCGATGGCGGCGGATACGCAGGCGCAGTGCCTGCGGATGCTGGAGCAGGCCACTGCGATGGGCACCGCGGCGCGGGCCTCGGTCCTGGCCGCGTTCACCTCGGGGCAGGGGTATTCGGCGGATGCGGATTACAGTCCGCGGGCGTGGCTGATCAACCGGACCCGCATCAGCAAGGGCGCCGCCATGGCGTATACCGCGTGGGTCCGCCGGGCCGCCGGGCACCCGGAGGTGGCCGCGGCGCTGGCGGCCGGGGAGATGTCGGAGTCGTTCGCGCGGACCATCTGCCAGTGGACGGACAAGCTGCCGGAGGCCTGCCGCCCGGATGCGGATGAGATCTTGCTCGCGGCGGCGGGGACGGGGATGGATCTGCGGGATCTGGGCGGGCTGGCCGGGGAGATCTACGCCCGGTCGCTGCCCGGGAATCCCGACGACGGTAAAGACGAGGCGTTCGGGGATCGGTCGGTGCGGCTGGAGACCACGTTCGGCGGCGCGGGGGTGTTGCATGGGGACTTGACGCCAGAGTGTGCCTCGGTGGTGGGGGCGGTGCTGGATGCGCTGTCGGCTCCGGCGGGGGCGGAGGACACCCGCAGCCAGGCGCAGCGGTTCCATGATGGGCTGCACGAGGCGATGCAGCGGCTGATCACCGCCGGGCTGCTGCCCGAGCGGGCCGGCCAGCCCGTCAAGGCCTGGGTGCACATGTCGCTGGCGGATCTGATGATGCTCGACGGCAGCTCTGCGTTGCTGGAGGAGTGGACGGCCCGGGTCCGTGCCCAGTGGGCCGGGCACCGGGCCGCCGCCTCGGCCGGTGGCAGTGACGGCGGGGCGTGGGTGGACGGCGACGCCGCCGAGGCGGTGGCGTGTGATGCGGCGATGGCCCCGTGGGTGACCGGCGAGGTCAACCTGTCTGCCCTGGACGACATCGTCCGGCTGTGCGTCCAGCTCGACCGGCTCCACCACCACGACAACGGCGACACAAACGGCGACGGCGACACCGACGGCGACGCGTCGGCCACCGACACCGCTCGGGCCTGGGAGGCCCTCGAGCGCGCGATCATTGGCAAGGCTGTCGATCTCCTGTCCGGCCCCGGCGGCCTGGCCTCGTTCCTACGCCGCCGGCAGCTCGGCGCCCGGCTGGGCGGCCCGAGCTTGCCGCTGGATATCGGCTACGCCGAGACCATCCCGGCTGGAATCCGCAACGCCGTCACCCTGCGCGACCAGCACTGCCGATGGACCGGCGGTTGTAACCAGCCCGCCTCGGCGTGCCAGGTCCACCACGTCAGGCACAAGAAGAACGGTGGCAAGACCAGCACTAAAGATTGCGTATTGCTTTGCTGGTTCCATCATCAAATCGTGATTCACCGGTGGGGCTGGACGCTGGTCCTAAACCCCGATGGCACGACCACCGCGTGGAACAAGGACAAAACGAAGGTCCTGTACAGCCACGGTCCCCCGGTCCGCCCGGGGTAACCCCGGGTCCGCCGACCACGGCGGCCGCAGCTTTACATCCGTAATTAACAAACTACCGTTAGGCGCTACAGTGCTTGCCGGTTATCGGCGTCTTCCGGACCGAAGTTGTACGCGACCTACCCTGTTGGTGGCGAAATTATCCGGGACCGAACCAGCTGCGGGCATTTAGGTCGTCTGGTCTAATGACTGTTCTTGCTGGCGGTGATGAATCGCATTCATGCGATAATGATCTTCTGCCGCCGTAGCATTGCACCGTGTGGCGTCCTGGTCCAGGCCTGCGGGTGGGAACGGCCTTTACCGGCTCCGCGGCACCGTCCGCTACCCGAAGGCAACGTGACCATGTCAAGAAGATCAGCGCGAAGCCGCATGCGGGAGACCCGCGCGTACGGATTGAAAGGGGGACGGGGAACGGGCCTGCACGGGCACCGCGCCCCCTGACTACCGATGGATATCCGTGACCTGGAGTATTTCCTTGCGTGTTGCAAGGCCGAGAGCTTCACCGCCGCCGCCCGCGAGGTCCATATCGTTCAGTCGGCGATGTCATGCGCTATCGCCCGCTTGGAGCAGGATCTCCGGGCGCCGCTGTTCGACCGCACTGTGACTCCGATAGCCCTAACCGAACAGGGGGCTGCGCTGAAGGCGGCCGCCCAGCGGATTATCGACGCGGTCCAGGCCGCCCGGGAGGAAGTCGCCGCCGTCTCTGGCCAGGTCCGCGGCACTGTCACGCTGGGAAGCACCCTGCACACGGGTCGGCTTGACCTCGCTTGTGTCCTTGCCGACATCCGCGAACGTCACCCCGGCGTGGTCGTCAAGTTGCGCCAGTCCAAGGCCGGATCTGAGGGGCTTGTGCACGCGGTCCGCGACGGGTCGGTAGACATCGCCCTGACCGCAAGCACCAATGAGCCGCCGCGGGGCATTGTGCTGCATCCACTGTTCAGCGAGCCGATGGTGTTCGTATGCCTGCCCGATCATCCGCTGAGTCAGCGGCCCTCGGTCGC
>JBAUAY010000269.1:0-1831 GCA_049676235.1 Streptosporangiaceae bacterium | reverse complement strand
CGACGGGGCCGTCCAAGCGGGCGGCGAGGCCGCCAGGAGCCGACGGCGGCGCCGGACCAGGGGCGGCCGTGAACTCGGCGGTGAGCAGCCGGCCCGGTCGCTCGGCGACGAGTCGTCGGCCCGCAAGCCGAGCCAGAAGTCGGCCCAGCAGCTCGGTGGCAGCCGAGAGACCTCCGGGCAAGGAGAAAACAGCCCAGAGGAAACCCGACGTAAAGCCTCCTGATCAGGCTTTTCTCCGCGGACTCAGCTTTTTCGCGGAGCTGACACAGAGGTTTTGTTCAACGTGGCCAGGTAAGGTTCGCCCCTGTGAGCACACCAACCTGCCTCGATCTGCCCGATGGGGTCCGGCGAACCACGATCCGCACCGGCCGGGGCGCGTTCGCAGCCCTGGAGGCGGTTCCGGCGTCCGGGGTATGCGAGCGGGAAGGCGCGCTGCTCGTCCCCGGCTACACCGGGAGCAAGGAAGACTTCCTCGCTATCTTGGACCTGCTGGCCGACAGCAGCCGCCACGCGATCGCGATCGACATGCGCGGCCAGTTCGAGACGCCGGGACCCGATGATCCGGGCGGCTATTCCGCGGTGGCGCTCGGAGCGGACATCGTCGCGGTCATGCACGCGACCGGCGCGAAGCACCTGGTCGGACACTCCTACGGCGGGCTGGCCGGTCGCGAGGCCGTCCTCGCCGGGGCCGGGGCCGACGCCCAGATCGTGTCGTTCACGCTGATGAGTTCCGGCCCGGCCGCGCTGACCGGGCCGCGGGCGAAAGAGTTGCGCGCAATGCTCGCCGCCCTGGGCGCCGGGGAGGGCAATGACGGCACGCCGGACCCAGGCGTCCTCCGGGCCGGAATCTCCGAGCTCTGGCGCACCTACCTGGAGCCGCAGGCCGTCGCGGCCGAGGTTCCCGGCCATATCGTCGCGTTCCTGGGCCAGCGGATGCTGAGCAACGATCCGGACGGGCTGGTCCTGATGGCCAAGCACATGCTCACCGCGCCGGACCGGACGGCCGAGCTCGCACGGCTCGATCAGATCCCGGTGCTGGTCATCTACGGCGAGAACGACAACGCCTGGTCCCCGGCCGCGCAGGAGAAGATGGCCAAGCGACTCGGCGCCCGCCGACTATGCATCCCGGCGGCCGTGCACTCCCCCGCCGTCGAGGCGCCCGCCACCACGGCGGCCGCGCTGACGCAGTTCTGGGATGGAGCCGAGGCAGCGCT
Source organism: Streptosporangiaceae bacterium (assembly GCA_049676235.1). GTDB lineage: Bacteria > Actinomycetota > Actinomycetes > Streptosporangiales > Streptosporangiaceae > Palsa-504. The sequence continues at coordinate 617 of JBAUAY010000269.1, read as the reverse complement.
GGCCAAGAGCGCGTCGGCCAGGCCTACCGTGATCACGCGAACGGTCTAGAACACCGACCGAACCCAAGACTCCTATCTGTGTAACTGGATAGTCGTGGCAGGCGATGCCGGTAAGGCGGGTAGCACCACCGTCGGCCTACCGTGATCAAGGCGCCACGCCAGGGCGCCAAAGCACTTACGACCGCGGCGCCGCCGCGCACAGGCGCCGGCCCCGGTCCTCAGCCCGGACGTCCGGAACCTGCGTCGCCCGTGCCCTCCTGCGGGCGACGCTCCTCCCGCACCATGTGCAGCTGCACCGGCTTGCCGGTCAACTCCTCCAGCTCGGCGCTCCACTAGCATTTCGGGCTATGGCCAACATCGCGGTGCGGTCGGCGAGGGCGGCAGATGTCCGAGAGCTGGCACAGGTGCTGAGCCGGGCGTTCTACGACGATCCCCCGTTCATGTGGATGCTGCCTGATGCGAGAAGCCGCGAACGGCGGGCGCAGGGCACGTTCAAGACGATCCTGCGGTCGCATGCGCTGAAGTACGGCGGCGTCGAGGTCGCAACCGACGGCGGAACCATTGTCGGCGGGGCGATCTGGCTACCGCCGGGCCACTGGCTGCCGACCGGCAGGGAG
>JBAUAY010000268.1:0-4677 GCA_049676235.1 Streptosporangiaceae bacterium | reverse complement strand
GCAACGGCTGGTGCTTCCCGTGGGCCGTCACCGCGGTGGCGGCGCGGCACGTGACCATCCGCGCGGTGGACCCGGGGCGCGTCTGGGACCTGATCGACGACGAGGGCGTGACGCACTACAACGGCGCGCCGACCGTGCAGCTGATGGTCATCAACCATCCCCGGGCGCACCGCCTGGACCGCCCGGTGACCGCGATGGTGGCCGCCGCTCCCCCCTCACCGACGCTGCTGGCCCGGATGAGCGAGCTGAACTTCCGCGTCGTGCACGTGTACGGCCTGACCGAGACCTACGGCCCGATCACCGTCTGCCCCGAGCCGGACGGGTGGGGTGAGCTCCCGGCGGCGCAGCGCGCGAAGTACCTGGCGCGCCAGGGGCAGGCCTACCCCTCCGCCGATCTGGTCCGCGTCGTCGACGGGCAGATGAACGACGTCCCCCGAGACGGGGCCACGATGGGCGAGGTCGTCATGCGCGGCAACAACGTCATGAGCGGCTACTTCCACGACGAAGCCGCCACGGCCAAGGCGTTCGCCGGCGGCTGGTTCCACTCCGGCGACCTTGCCGTGTGGCATCCTGACGGCAACATCGAACTGCGCGACCGCGGCAAGGACATCATCATCTCCGGCGGCGAGAACATCTCCAGCATCGAAGTCGAGCAGGCGATCTGCGCCCACCCCGCCGTGCTCGAATGCGCCGTCGTCGGGATCCCGCACCCGCACTGGGGAGAACGGCCCAAGGCGTTCGTCACCCTCAACCAGGGCGCCGTAGCTACCCCGGACGAGATCATCGCGTTCTGCCGCGAGCGCCTCGCGCACTACAAGTGCCCCGACGCGATCGAGTTCGGTCCGCTGCCGAAGACCTCCACCGGCAAGATCCAGAAGTTCGTGCTGCGCGACCGCGAATGGACCGGTCAGGACAAGAGAATCGGCGGAGCATAGGACCCGGACGCCCGCCGGCAAGCCGCTCAGGGTTCCGCGGCGGGTATAGCGGTAATGATGTGATCATGGCCGCCTGCGCTCCCCAGATGGGGTCGGCATGCAGCGCGGTGAAGCAGTGGAGGCGCGCATGGGCATTGGAGAAGCCCTGGCCGAAGCGCGCTACCAGGCTGGTCTCACCGTCACCGAGGTCAGCCAGCGGACCGGCATCAGGGAAACGATCATCAGGGAGATCGAAGGCGACGACTATTCGGCGTGTGGAAGCGACTTGTACGCCCGGGCGAACATCCGCAGCATCGCCGGGGCCGTCGGGGCTGACCCCGAGCCGTTGATCCGCGAGTACGACGAGGTCTCCCGTGTGCCCGACGCTCTGTCGGCGGTAAGCCTGGACGAGCTGTTCACGGTGGTCCAGACATCTGGGCGGCGTCGGGTGGGCTGGAGACCGGTGCTGGGGCTGGCGCTTGTGATCATTCTTGGTTCCGTGGGGTTCGTCCTCCTCTCGGGCTCGCCCCATGAGGCGAGCATCCCGCCGGCGGCCGCGGACCATGAGGTGACCCACGCCGGAAGTAGCGCGACACCGGACCACCCGGCAACCGTCACTCCCACCCCGCGCCCTACCATCCTGGCGCGGACGCCGACCACCCCAGCGGCTACCGTGGGCGCGTATGTAGCCGCCATCAACGGCCACGACTACGCCCGGGCCTGGAGCCTTGGCGGCCGGAACACGGGACAGTCATACTCCAACTTCGTCAGCGGCTTCAGCACGACCGCAAGAGATACCCTGACCATCGTGTCGGTCTCAAGTGATGTTGTCACCGCCCGGCTCACCGCGCAGCAGACCGACGGCACCGTCGATACCTACCAGGGCACGTATACCGTTCACAGCGGTGTCATCACCGGCTTCGACATTCAAGCCGGCTGACCTCAGGGCGATGCCGCGAGGTCATCTCCGGCTCCCTCGCGCCGGGCGGCGAATAATGCGGCCGTCGCCAGCGTCGACGCGGCGGCGAGACACGCGCAGCGGGGACCGGTTTGCGCGCTTGACGATTCGCCTATCAAAGTGATATCACTTTGATAGATGCCTGGAGCGGCCAGGCACCGCAGCGACAGGAGTCATCCCGATGCATACACCAAATGGCAACACCACTCTCTGGCGATCCGAGCAGGTGGCCGACCCGACGCACCCGACCGCCAGCAATCTCGCCAGCATCTGGGCGCGGGGAAGACGCCAGATCACGCCATGGGCGTACCCGCGCCTCCGTGCCCTCGCGGCCGTGCGCTTTGCCGTAAGTATCTTCCTGGTCGGCCTTGGCGCCGTGATGCTCTTTCACGGCAACCACGGGTGGGCCGCACTACCTCTGGCGGGCGCGGCGCTGAATTTCTCGATCGCCTACCTGGACATCACCGTCGCCCGCTCCGCATCTCTTCGCACCTGAGCCCGCGCTACTCGCGCTGGCCTGACGGGGCCGGACGAGCGGGCGAGCGAAGGTCTACTGCTGTACTTCGCTGCTGTACGAGACGATAAGAGGCCGATTCCGTGTTCGGAACCGGCCTCTGGCCTGAGCCCGCTGGCAGAGACTCCCACCCCGACCCTACTCTCGCGAGCGGGCCTGTCGCTCACCTGCTGAAGCAGCACCTGCACAGAGCCGTCCGTCAGCACCGACCTCAGCCATCGCCACGATCTCCCGGCCGGATAGGGCCGGGTGTGAGCGACGTCACGGGAGTGCGGCCATCGCGCGGCCGCCCACGGTCGGTACCGGTTCATCCGCGGGGAAGCCGGCGCTACAACCGTCCTTTGCGTCCGGCAGGCACCCCGGCTGGCCGGCCGTGCGGTTGACGGCCGCCGGTGATCGCACCACGATTAGGACGACCGGCACCGAGCAGGAGGGGACCCATGATCCTGATCAACCTCAAGATGCAGATCCGGCCCGAGAAGATGGACCAGTGGCTGGCGCTGGCCGACTCCTACGCCCGGGACGTCAACTCCGAGGACGGCTGCCTGTTCTTCCAGTTCGCCCGCAGCCTCACCAGCGACACCGAGTTCGTATGCATCGAGGGCTTCACCGACGCCCAGGCCGGCGCCGCGCACGTCAGGCAGCCCTACGTGGCGAAGTTCTTCGACACCGCCCCGGACCTGGTGGCCACCCAGCCGCAGATCATCTACATCGACACCCCGCATGACGGCTTCGGCCCGATGGGCGAGATCCAGCCCCGCTGACCGGATCAACCTTGCTCCTGGACGGCGTACCGGGCCGGAAGCGTCGATGCGACGGCATGACGAAGGGAGGATGGCCTGATGAGTGATGACCGTGACCACACCGTCGCCGCCGCCACGGTGGCAAGTGAGGAAAAGCCGTACGGTGTCCGCATCGACGCGGGCGGGCACGCGTTGCGCGGCGACGAACCGGTTGACCACGGCGGGGCGGACAGCGGTCCGACTCCGTTCGGTCTGCTGTTGTCCGGGCTCGGTGCCTGCACCGCGATCACGCTCCGGATGTACGCCGAGCGCCAGAGCTGGCCGCTGGCTGGGGTGGATGTCACGCTGACTTACATCGTCAAAGACCAGAACACGAGGTGGATCGACCGGCTGATCACTCTGCACGGCATCGACGACGAGCAGCGCGCGAAGCTGGCCGAAATCGCGGAGAGGACCCCGGTCACCAAAGCGGTCCGCGCGGGAACCGAGATCCGCACCATCGCTGAGACGGCCTGACCAGTGGCCAGACGTGTGACGGTGCGGCCTGGTCAGCGGCGTGCCCTCGTCCGATGACCGAGCGAATAGTCGTCATCGGAGCGGACGCGGCCGGGATGAGCGCGGCCTCGCAGGCCAAGCGGATCGCGGGCGACGCGATCCAGATCGTCGCGTTCGAGCGCAGCGCGCACACGTCCTACTCGGCCTGTGGCATCCCGTACTGGGTGGCCGGTGACATCGACGAGCCGGAGCGTCTGATCGCCCGTTCGCCGGAGGCGCACCGGCGCAACGGCATCGACCTTCGTATGCGAACCGAAGTGGAGGAGATCGACCTGGAGGCCGGGCAGGTGGCTGCTCGTGACCTTGCCGCCGGGCGGTCGTACTTGGAGGGCTTCGACTCCCTGGTCATCGCCACCGGCGCGGTCCCGGTCCGGCCGCCGCTTCCCGGTGCGGATGCTGTCGGCGTGTTCGGGGTGCAGACTCTCGACGATGGTGCCGTGCTCCTGGCGGATCTCGATCGCGCGCAACCCCGGCGGGCCGTCGTGGTCGGCGGAGGGTACATCGGCGTGGAGATGGCCGAGGCGCTGGTGCGCCGGGGCGTCGCGGTGACCGTCGTCGATCAGGCGGCTCAGCCGATGACCACGCTCGACCCAGATATGGGGGCGACAGTGCACCGGGCCATGGAGGGTCTTGGCATCGATGTGCGCACCGACACCGCCGTCATCGGATTCGAGACCGGCAGCGACCGCAGGATTCGCGCGGTGGTGACCGCCGACGGCTCGATTCCGGCCGATGTGGTCGTCCTCGGCCTGGGAGTACGACCAGACACCGCGCTGGGGCAAAGTGCCGGCCTGCTGCTGGGGGATCACGGCGGCCTGCGCACGAACCTCCAGATGCAGGTCCTCGGCCACGACAACGTCTGGGCCGGCGGCGACTGCGTGGAGGTCCTGAACCTGGTCTCGGGTCAGTACCAGCATGTGCCGCTCGGCACCCACGCCAACAAGCAAGGCCGGGTCATCGGGCACAGTCTGGCCGGCTCCTACGCCACATTTC
>JBAUAY010000267.1:0-1824 GCA_049676235.1 Streptosporangiaceae bacterium | reverse complement strand
GGTGATGAGGCGGCCGAGCAGCGCGGCCATCGGCGGCCCCTCGTCGGCGAAGACCCGGACATAGCCCTGCGGGCAGGCGAGCTTGAGCGCCTCGGCGAGCCGTGACCGCGCCTGCTTCGTCGCCGGTGGCCGCCAGCGCCAGCGCCCGCAGCGCGCCGGTCTCGATGAGGCTGCCGGTCCGACCCTGGGCGACCGCCGCGGCGTGCCGCCGGTCCAGCAGGGCCAGCGCCTGCACGGGCCGGTCCTGGGATAGCAGGATCCGGGCCAGCACCAGGTACCCGGGCTCGCGGGGGTAGGCCGGCTCGTCGTCCGGGCCGAGGCGGTTCTCCTGCGGGAAACGGACCGCTGTCGCCAGGTCGCCCTGGGTCAGCAGCAGCCGGGCCCGCTGAGCAGGGACCGGGTTGAGCAAGCCGGCCGGCCCTGGTGAGGCTTGTCCGGCCTCGGTGATCGCCTCCAGCGCCCCGGCCGGATCGCCGGTGGCCTGCCGGATCATCGCCAGCGTGGCCAGGCCATTGGCCAGCGGGACGGTGTAGACGAACTGGCGGCACAGCGCGATGCCCTCGGTCGCGTGCCGCAGGGCCAGGTCGAGTTCATCCCGCTGGTAGGCGACCTCGGCCAGCCCCACGTAGCCCGGTCCCGCAGCCGGCAGCGGCCGGCCGGACGTGGCCAGGCTGTGCAGGGCCTGCTCGCAGGTCAGCGCGGCCGCGTCCAGACGGCCCTGGGCGCGCCGGAGCAGCGCCAGCGAGTAGTAGCCCCACGCGGTCATCGTGAGCTGGCCGATCTCGCGCCACCCGGTGACGCTGGATGCGAAGGCGCGTTCGGCCTCGGTGAGCCGGCCGTGCAGCCATTCGGCCACGGCCAGGAATCCGTGCGTGGCGGCGCTCAGTATCCGTTCTTCTGGCTTGCTCTCGGCCAGGGCCTGGGTGGCGAACGCAGCTGTGGCCTCGGCGTCGCCGTGGAGCTGGGCGAGGTAGCTGCGGTGCAGCGTGGTCGTGGCCGGGACATTGATCAGGAAGCTGGCCGCGACGCCGGCCGTCGGCTCGAACGGCTCATCGGCCCAGTCGGAGGGCGCGCACTCGACCGCGTCCAGGAGCGGTTCGACTTCCTCGATGTGGCCGCTGGTGGCGGCCATGAGGGCCTGCGCCAGCAACAGCCGGGGGCGGGACCTGACCACCTCGGCGGGGAGGACCGACAGCCACCGGTGGATCGTCGCGGCCTCGCCGCGGATGTTGTAGACCATATCGAAGTGCTGCTCGATGATCCGGGCCGCCCAGAGCATCTCCCCGGCCGCAGCCGCGTGCCCGATGGCGTCATCGGCCATCCCATGCTCGGAGTACCAGGCCGCGGCGTTGCGGTGCATCTTCGGCACGCGCCCGGGCTGTTCGGCCTGCAGGCGGGCGCGGAGCAGGTCGGCGAACAGATGGTGATAGCGCCACCAGCCGCGCACCTCATCCAGCGGCAGCAGGAACAGGCCCGCCCGCTCCGCCTCCTCCAGCAGCGCCTGGCTGCCCTCGCGGCCGGTGACGGCGTCGCACAACGGGCCGCTGAGCCGCTCCAGCACTGAGGTCTCCCGCAGGAACGTGCGCAGCCGACTGTCCTGCTGCTCGAGCACCTCCTCGGCCAGGTAGTCCAGGACGTACCGGTGGCTGCCGGTGAACGCGGCCACGAACGCAGCGGCATCCTCGTGTCCGCGCAGCGACAGCGCGGCCAGCTGCAACCCGGCCGCCCAGCCCTCGGTCCGGGCCGCCAGCGCCGCCACCGACGCATCCGGGAGAGCCGACGCGGCGTGCTGGAGGAGTTCGGCGGCCTCCGCGGGGGTGAACC
>JBAUAY010000266.1:0-1598 GCA_049676235.1 Streptosporangiaceae bacterium | reverse complement strand
CACGACCCGGCCGACTACGTGCCGCGGGAGATGCTGGAGGAATGGCAGAAACGCGACCCGGTGGCGCTGTTCGAGAACGTCCTGCTCGAACACGGCATTATTGACGAGGAAACAGCAAGTAAAACGCGCGAAGCCGCGCGCCAGAAAGCTATCGAGGCGCGCAAGAAGGCGCTCGCAGATCCTCTTCCCGACCCGGCGACCGTGGAGCAGGGTGTATATGCAGACTGACAACGGTCAGGTGACCTACCTCGATGCCATCTCCCAAGCCCTGATGAGCGAGATGGAGGCCGATCCGGACGTTTTCATCATCGGTGAGGACGTCGGCCAGTTCGGCGGTGCCTTCAAGGTCACCAAGGGATTCCTGGAAAAGTTCGGACCCCGCCGCGTCGTGGACCCGCCCATGGCGGAATCCGGGTTCACGGGCCTAGCGGCGGGTGCGGCGCTGGTGGGACTGCGGCCGGTGGTGGAGTATCAGTTCGCCGACTTCATCTCGGCCGCGTTCGACCAGATCATCAACGTTATGGCCCGGCATCATTACCGGACCGGCGACCCGATGCCGGTGACGATGCGGGCGCCGTTCGGCGCGCGGCTGCGCGCCGGGCCCACCCATTCCCAGAGTGTCGAGTCGTATTTCGCGCATGTGCCCGGCCTGAAGATCGTGGTACCCGGCACCCCGGAGGACGCCGCCGGCCTGCTGATCAGCTCAATCAGGGACAATAACCCAGTCCTGTACCTCGAGAGCAAGTACCTCTATCGCCGACTGCGGACATCGGCCCCGTTGTCACTGGAACCCATGCCGCTCGGGCAGGCCAAGGTCGTCCGCGAAGGCAGCCAGGTCAGCGTCATCACCTACGGGGCATATGTGACCGAGTGCCTGGATGTCGCGGCCGAGCTGGATAAGGAGGGCATCTCGGCCGAAGTGGTCGACGTGCGGACGCTGGTCCCGCTTGACGTGGAAACCATCGTGGCGTCGGTGAAAAAGACCTCGCGCGCCGTCGTCGTGCACGAGGCCGCACGACGGCTCGGCTACGGTGCCGAGATCGCCGCGGTCATCCAGGAGGAGTGTTTCTGGTGGCTCGACCAGCCGGTCCTCCGGGTTGCCGCCAAGAACACCCCCACGCCGACCAGCCCGCCGCTTGAGGATGCGGTCGTGCCTCAGGCAGCCCAGATCGCCGAGACCGTGCGGAAGGTGGCGACGGCATGACCGACTATGACGTGATCGTGCTCGGCGGCGGCCCGGGCGGCTACGCGGCCGCGTTGTACGGTGCCTCCGCCGGGCTCAAGATGGCCCTGGTTGAGGAGAAGAAGGTCGGCGGCACCTGCCTGCACCGCGGGTGCATCCCCGCCAAGGCCCTGTTGCAGGCGGCCGAGGTGTACCGGACGATCGGCCATGCCGACACCTTCGGCTTCCGGCTGCCCGAAGGCGCCACGGCCGTGACCGACTGGCCCGCCCTCAACGCGAGGAAGGCCGGTATCGTCAAGCAGCTGCACGGGGGCCTGAGCGGACTCCTGCGCAGGCGCAAGGTCACGATCATCGAAGGGCACGGCCGGCTGACGGCGGACGGTGCCGTGGAGGTTGACGGCCAGACCACGAACGC
>JBAUAY010000265.1:0-3403 GCA_049676235.1 Streptosporangiaceae bacterium | reverse complement strand
CCGCGCTGACGCTGATGAGCTACCCGTTCCGCCCGCGCCCGCGCTACCTGGCCCTCGCGCCGCTCACCCACGCGGCCGGAGTGCTGTGCTTCCCGGTCATGACGCTCGGCGGCGAGGTCGTCATCATGCCCCGACCGGACCTGACCGAATTCCTCGGGCTGATCGAGGAAAGCTCGATCACCCACACGTTCCTGCCGCCGACGCTCATCTACATGCTCCTCGAGCACGCCCGCCTCGCCGAGACCGACACGACCAGCCTGCAGTGCCTGTGGTACGGCGCGGCCCCGATGTCGGTGAGCCGCCTGGAGGAGGCCCTGACCAGGATCGGCCCGGTGCTGGGTCAGCTGTTCGGCCAGACCGAGGCCCCCATGATGATCTCCACGCTGGCGCCCGCCGAGCACTTCCGCGACGACGGCTCGATCGCCACCGAACGCCTGGCCTCGGCCGGGCGGCCCACCCCGCTCACCACCGTCGCGATCATGGACGACGAGGGCCACCTGCTCCGCCCGGGCGAGCGCGGCGAGATCGTGGCCCGCGGCCCGCTGGTCATGGCCGGCTACTACAAGAACCCGCAGGCCTCGGCCGAAGCCGCCCGGTACGGCTGGCACCACACCGGGGACATCGGCTACCTCGACGAGGACCACTACCTGTTCATCGTGGACCGGGCCAAGGACATGATCATCACCGGCGGCTTCAACGTCTACTCGGCTGAAGTCGAGCAGGTCCTGCTGGCCCATCCCGCCGTGCAGGACTGTGCGGTCATCGGGCTGCCCGACGAGAAATGGGGCGAGCGCGTCACCGCGGTCGTCCAGCTCCGCCCGGGCCAGACGGTCACCGGGGACGAGATCCGCGCCTTCGTCAAGGACCGCCTCGGCAGCGTGAAGGCCCCCAAGCAGGTCGAAGTCTGGCCCGACCTGCCCCGGTCCAAAGTAGGGAAGGTCCTCAAGGTCGACGTCAAGGCGCGGCTCCGCGACCCGGCTGACCCGCCGCACTCGTAAACGGATCCTGACTCCTGGTGAACTGCTCGTGCCCGGCCTGTTATGACCGTAGGCTCGAAGCACCATGACAGTGACCGCCGATGACCTTGACAGCGTGATCTCATGCGTGATGAGCAGGCTGCTGCCCATCACCGACCGGGACTGGTCGGTGCGGGCGGGCACCTTGGAATGGGATTGCTGGCATACCGCCGAGCACATCGGTGATTGCCTGCTGTCCTACGCCTGGCAGCTCGCGGTCCAGCCGACCGGCCGTTACGTCCGGGCCATAGCGACCGCGGAGAAGGACGCCTCGCCGGCCGAGGTACTGGAATTCGCCGTCACCGGCGGCCGGGTCCTGGCCTCGATGGTGCGCACGTCCCGCGCGCACGTCCGTGCCTACCATCCGGCCGGGATGGCCGACCCCGAGGGCTTTGCCGGGATGGGCTGCCGCGAGGCCCTGCTGCACGGCAACGACATCGCCCAGGGCTTCGGCCTCAGCCTCGATCCGCCCCGTGACGTGTGCCGCCGCGTCCTGGCCCGGATCTTCCCGCAAGCATCCGCCGAGCTGTCCGAATCCGACCCGTGGGCCGCGCTGCTCTGGACCGGCGGCCGCATCGAACTCCCCGGACACGCCCAGCGCCCCGGCTGGCGTCCTCACCCCGCCCCGCTCACCGGCACCGGACCCATGCCCCGTCTCAGCTCGGCTGGATGAGATCCCAGCGATTCCCGTAGACGTCTGGTTTCGTTTTGTGTTTCTGCGAACATGGCGGACCGGCGGGTACCGGGCGAGAATTGCGGTATGCCAGCTGAGGAGCGGAAGCTTGCGACGGTTCTGTTCGCGGATCTCGTCGGGTCGACCGAGCTTGCGGGAGGCCAGGATCCCGAGCGGGTCCGGGCGCTGCTCGACCGGTTTTACGATGCGATGGCGGCGGAGGTCGAGTGGGCTGGGGGGACGGTCGAGAAGTTCGTCGGTGACGCGGTGATGGCGGCCTTCGGGGCGCCGGTGGCGCATGAGGACGACGCGGAGCGGGCGCTGCACGTGGCGCTGGGGATGCAGCGGCGGCTGACGGAGTTGTTCGGCGGTCGGCTGGCGCTTCGCGTCGGCGTGAATACGGGCGATGTGGTGGTGGGGCAGCCCCGGGAGGGCAGTTCATTCGTCACCGGCGATGCGGTCAACGTGTGCGCTCGGCTGGAACAGGCGGCCGCTCCGGGGGAGATCCTGGTGGGCGAGCGGACGGTTGCGGCCGCGCGAGGCGCGTTCGAGTTCGCCGAGCCAGCGACGGTGCAGGCAAAGGGCAAGCCCGGCGGGGTCGTCTGCTGCAGGCTGGTGCGCGCGCTGTCGCTGACGCGTCCGCGCGGGCTGGGCGGGCTGCCGCCGGTGTTCGTCGGCCGCGGCGGCGAGATGGTGCAGTTGCTGCAGGCCTATCGCCGGGTGGTGGTCGACGGCGGGCCGCTCCTGGTCAGCGTCGTCGGCGAGGCCGGGGTGGGCAAGACGCGGCTGGTTCGTGAGTTCTGGCGGTGGCTGGGCGGGCAACCGGAGCAGCCGCTGCTGCGCAGTGGCCGGTGCCTGTCCTATGGCCACGGGATCACGTACTGGCCGCTGGGCGAAGTGCTGAAGGAGCACTTCGGGATCCTGGAGAGCGATCCGCTGGAGGTAGCCGCCGAGCGGGTGGCGGGCCGCGAGGGGCTGGGCTTCACGCTCGGCCTGGCGCCGCCGGAGGGCATGCACCCGCTGACCGTGCGGGACCGGCTGCGGACGTCGTGGGTGGGTTTCCTGCAGGAACTGACCGCTGAGCGGCCGACCGCGGTGCTGGTCGAGGACCTGCACTGGGCCGGTGACGAGCTGTGTGACCTGCTGCAGATGCTCACCGAACGAGTGACCGGGCCGCTGCTGCTGGTGGTGACCGCGCGGCCCGAGCTGCTTGATCAGCGGCCGGGCTGGGCCGGGCCGGCCGCGGCATCGCTGCTTCGGCTGGAGGCGCTGCCGGAAGCGGAGGCGGAGCAACTGGCTCTCGCGCTGCTGGGCAGCGGCTGCCCCGACCCGATCCGCGAGCTGGTCGCGGAACGGGCAGAAGGGAACCCGTTTTTCGCCGAGGAGCTGATCGCGACCCTCGCCGACCGGGGGGTACTCGCCCGCCGGAGTGGCGGGTGGTCGTTCGGTGAGCTCCCGCCGGATTTGCGCGTGCCGGATACCGTCCAGGCCGTGCTGGCTGCGCGCATTGACCTGCTTCCCCGGCCCGGGAAGGCGGCGCTGCAGACGGCCGCGGTGATCGGGCGGGTGTTCTGGAGCGGTCCGGTCTGCGAGCTCGTCGAGGGCGCGGATCCGGAGTTCGGGCTGCTTCAGGATCGGGCCTTCGTGCTCGCACACGCTCAGTCATCGATCGAGGGGCAGCGGGAGTGGCTGATCAAGCACGCGCTGACCCGCG
>JBAUAY010000264.1:0-11599 GCA_049676235.1 Streptosporangiaceae bacterium | reverse complement strand
AGCACACCGTCACCGCCATGCAGTACGCGGGGCCGGCGACCTTCCTGGCGGTGGCCGCCCGGACGGTCCTGGTCGACCCGGCTGCGGCCGAGGCCTACCTGACCCGCCTGCGGCGCAGCGGCGGCTGGCTCGACCAGATCGGCGCGCGGCTGCGGGCCGGAGCGGGGAAGGGGCGGCTCCCGGTGGCCCCGCTCGTCGAGCAGGCCATCGTCTGGGCCGAGGCTGTCCTGGCCGCGCCCAGCATCGGCCCGGTGCTTTCCCCCCAGGCACCGCAGGGGTGGTCCAGAGCGGCGGCGTGGGAAGAAGAACGCCGGACGGCCGCCGAGGAGGTGCTGAGGCCGGCGCTGGCGAGGTGGGTCGCCACCGTCAAGGAGCTGCTCCCACGGGCTCGGCCGTCCGAACAGGCCGGACTGGTCTACCTGCCTGGCGGCGAGGGAGATTACGCCCGGGCGGTCCGGATCTACACCACCCTGCCACTGTCCCCGGAAGAACTGCACCAGACCGGCTTGGAACAGATCGCCGCGCTGGAGGCCCGGGCCGTGGAGCTGGGCGCCGGGCTGGGGCTTTCCGGGCTGGGTGAGGTATTCGCCGCGCTGCGGGACTCGGCCGGGAAGATACCTCCGGAGGAGGCCATCCGGCAGGCGGCGGTCGCGGTGAAGCGGGCCGAGGCACGGGCGGCCGAGTTCTTCCCGGAACCGCTTCCGCCGCCGTGCGACGTGACGCCCATGCCGGAGGTCGTGGCCGTGAGCGGCGCAGCGCCGCACTACACTCCGCCCCGCCTGGACGGCGGCCGGCCCGGCACGTTCTGGTTCAACACCGAGCGGCCCACCGCCGGCACCGGATGGGACATCGAAGTGGTCGCCTTCCACGAAGCGGTACCCGGGCATCATCTGCAGCTCTCCCGCCTTCAGCTGCTCACCAGCCTGTCCGCCCTCCAGCGCCAGCGCAGCCTCCCCGTGTTCTCGGAGGGATGGGGCCTGTACGCCGAGCAGCTCGCCGAGGAAGCCGGGCTGTATGCCGACGATCGCGGCCTGCTCGGCTCGATCAGCACGTCGCTGATGCGGGCCGCCCGGCTGGTGGTGGACACCGGCATCCATGCCTTCGGCTGGAGCCGGGAGCGGGCCCTCGAGTTCCTGGCCGAGCACGTCCCGATGCCGCGGGAGTTCCTGGCCGCCGAGACCGACCGGTACGTGGTGATGCCGGGGCAGGCCCTCGCTTACCTGACCGGCAAGCTCGAGATCCTCCGGATCCGGGAGGATGCCGAACGGCGCCTGGGCCCGGCGTTCTCCCTGCCCGACTTCCACGCCGCCGTCCTGGACCACGGCTCGCTCCCGATGCCGGCGCTGGCCCGCAGCATCACGGGCTGGCTGGATCGTACGGCCGGGCCGGTCCAGCGCTCCAGATGACACAGGGACGTCCCAGCGCACGACGTCACATCGTGGTCAGTCCGGCATCGCGGCGAGGATCTGCTGCTCGGTGAGCGGCAGCGTGCGCACCCGGACACCGAGGGCGCCGTAGAGGGCGTTGCCGATAGCGGCAGCGGTGGGGCCCTGCGCGGTTTCCCCCACGCCCAACGACGGATTCCCGTGGGCAGGCAGCAACTCCACGTCCACCACGGGCACCTCAGAGAACCGCAGAATCGGGTAACTGTTCCAGGTGTCGCTGGTAACGGTAAGGCTGTTGAAACGCACGCGTTCCTTCAGCGTCCAGCTGGTCGCCTGGATCGCGCCGCCCTCGAGCTGGTTCTCGGCACCGTCGGGGTTGATCACCAGGCCGGCGTCGACCGCGATGGTCAGCCGGAGCACTCGCACCTCGGTGACGGCCTCCACCTCCGCGACGACCGCGCAGTAGGCGCTGCTGTTCTTGTAACGGGCGTAGCCGATGCCATGGCCGGCCGACCCGGACGCGGACGCGGACCAATCGGCCCAGCCCGACCGGCGAACGACGGCCTCGATGACCGCCCGGCCTCTGGGGTCCGCGAGCTGGGCGAGACGGTATTCGACCGGATCGCGGCCAGCCGCCTCCGCAAGCTCGTCCATGAACGACTCGATCGCGAACACGTTGAGGAAGCCGCCGAGCGCGCGCAGCGAGGAGGTCCGCAGCGGCATAACCGACAGCCGGTGATTCACCGCACGGTAAGCCGGGAACGCATAGCCGGGCACGGCGTTCCGGCCGGCTCCGCCGCCCCGCTCAAGCGGCGGCTCCGCCGCCGCCTCCATCTGCTCGCCGCCGTCCCGGTGACTCGCCGCGAGTAGCCCGATCGAGCGGGCGAAGCCTGGCCGGGTCACGTGGCCGTTTCCCCAGATGTCGTGCTGCCAGCACAGCACGTCACCGCGTGCGTCGACGTCGGCGGCGATGCGGACCACGGCGGCCGGGCCGTAGGGCTCCCAGCCAAGCTCATCCGAGCGCGACCAGACCACCTGCACCGGCCGGCCGGGCACGGCCAGGGCGAGCAGGGCCGCGTCCATGGCGACGTCGTCGGCGCCGTTGTGGCCGTAGCAGCCCGCACCCTCTACGTGCCGTACCCGCACCTGCTCCTCGGTCAGCTTCAGCGCCCGGGCCAGCTCACGGCGCAGCAGGTACACGCCCTGGCTGTGAGTCCAGACTTCCAGCTGGATACCGCCCCCAATTCCCCGGTCGCTGGCCAGCGCCGTCCTGGCCAGCGCCGTCGCGCTGGACGGTCCCATCGCCGCGTGCGCAAGGTAGGGCCGGTGGTAAGTGGCTTCGTGCGAACGCGCGGCAGATCTCGGCGGGGCGCTGGCGGGAGGAGCGGATTCGGCCAGGACGCTGGTCTCGGCGGGCGCGGTGGTGAGGAAGGCGGGCAGGTCGTCCTCATCGGGCAGGGTGGGCTGCTCCTGCCACTTCGCCTCCGCCCGGAGCAGGTCGGCGGCGCGTAGCGCCACCTCCTCTCGTTCGGCGATCACGCCCAGGAAACTCCCGTCCCGCACCACGGTCACGACTCCGGGCAGGGC
Source organism: Streptosporangiaceae bacterium (assembly GCA_049676235.1). GTDB lineage: Bacteria > Actinomycetota > Actinomycetes > Streptosporangiales > Streptosporangiaceae > Palsa-504. Next base: position 8,627 of record JBAUAY010000264.1, on the reverse strand, counting down.
CGTCGCCGGTTCCGCACCGACGTCGAGCAGGGTGGCGCCGCGGGACGGAGGCCGAACGACCCGGCCGTACAGCATCCCGTCCAGCGTCATGTCGTGGACGAAACGAGGCCGCGGGGCCAGCTTGTCGGGCAGGTCCACCCGGGGCACGCTGGTGCCGACGATCCGGTAGTCCGAAACCGCCTTGGGTTCGGCCAGGCCGGTGGCCAGGCGGTCCAGCAGGCCGTCGTCCGCCAGCTCCCAGTAACTCGTGGTCCGTCCGTCCGGTGCGGCCATGGTGCCGTCCTGAACGGTAAGCACGTCTGCGGGCACGTCCCACCGGCCGGCGGCGGCGGCGAGGTAGATCGCCCTGGCCTCAGCACAGGCGACCCGCAGGGCGGCACCCGAATACTGAATCGAATTGCTACCCGCGGTATAGCCCTCATTAGGACTGATGCCGGTCACGGCCGCGACCATGCGGACCCGGGCGACATCGACGTCAAGCTCTTCGGCGGCGACCTGCGCCAGCGCGGTGAGCACGCCCTGGCCGAGCTCGACCTTGCCCGAACGCACTTCCACCACGCCACGCGGCAGGACGCGCAGCCAGTCCCCGAGACGGGGATTGGCCGCGAGCGAAGGCGGCAGCGCCGTCCTGGTTTCGGGTGACGCCGCCATCAGTCACTGTCCCCGCTGGCACCGTCCTGGCCGGCACTGTCCTGGCCGGCACCGTCCCGGCCGGCCCGCAGGCTGGCAGCGGCCGCGAGCACGGCGCGTACGATCCGGTTCTGCGCGCCGCACCGGCACAAGTTGCGGTCTAGCGCGGCGCGCACTTTGTCCTCGCTGGGGTCGTCGTTGGCGGCCAGCAGCCCGGCGGCACCGATCACCACGCCGGAGATGCAGTAACCGCACTGCGCGGCCTGCCCGTCGATGATCGCCTGCGCGACGGGGTGCGGCCGCCCGGGTGGGCTCAGTCCCTCCACCGTGGTTACTTCCAGATCCTCAACCGCCCACATCGGCGTGTCGCAAGAGTAGGCGGGGCGGCCGTCGACGAGCACGAGGCAAGCGCCGCACAGGCCAAGACCACAACCGAAGCGGGTGCCCTTCAGCCCGAGATGATTCCGCAGCACGTACAGCAGCGCGGTGTCCCGCTCGGTGCGGACCTCCTCGCGCCGGCCGTTCACCAGTACGGTGACCCGCATGGGATCGGTATCAGGCATGTTCCGTCTCGGGGTCGCGCCATCGCAGTCTGCGGAAAGATGACTCGTATACAATACTCCGGCCGCGGTCGGCAGAGCCCTAGGCCAGGGTGTCGGTTGAGACCTGCCACAACCGGGCGGCCGCGTCGGGGTCGAGAGCGTAAGGCGCCACGCCGTGACGAGCGTCGACGGGCGGTCCGGCTTCGTTGCAGTCCTCGAAGTACCGGCCGCTGATGCCTTCGAGCAGTGGCGAGGCGGCCAGGAGCACCGATGTGGCGGCGCCCTGTTCTGGTGTCTTCCACCGGGGGCCGCCCAGGCCGCCGGCCTGGGCGGCCATTCGGTCAAGCTCTTCGGTGCTGACGTAGCGCTGCAGGCCGGTGCGGATCCCGCCGGGCATCAGGGCGTTGACGGCGATGCCGTCCGCGGCCCAGCGCCTGGTCGCCTCGACCGCGAACAGGACGTTCGCCGTCTTGGACTGCCCGTAGGCCAGCCACGGATCATATGGGCGCTGGCGGAAGTGGATGTCGGAGAAGACGACGGTGAGCGGCGGTGGGCGCTGGAGCTGACCGAGACGACGCGGGCGTTCTCGGCGGCCGCGAGCGCGTCGCGCAGGCCGGTGGCCAGGGCGAAGTGCCCGAGGTGGTTCGTCGCGAACTGCAACTCCCAGCCCTGCGCGGTCCGGCTGAGCGGCGCGGCCATGACGCCGGCGTTGTTGACCAGGATGTGCAGCGGCCCGTCCCAGTTCGTCGTGAAGGCGGCCACGGACGCCGGGTCGGCGAGGTCGAGCGGCGAGACGAGGACCTCCTTGTTGCCGGTGCTGGCCACGATGTCCTCAGCGGTACGCACGCCGGCCTCGACGTTGCGTACGGCCAGGGTGACCTCGGCGCCCGCGTCGGCCAGTGTCCGGGCGGTCTCGACGCCGATGCCCGACGCGCCGCCGGTGACGATCGCGCGCCTGCCGGTCAGGTCGATCCCCGCGATGACCTCGGTGGCAGTCGACTGCGCGCCGAACGGGGTGATGATGCGGTTGCTGTTCATGATGCCCTCTTGTTCCTGTACGGTTGAACCGGAGGAACCTCCGCTACGGTGTCAGCATAACCGGAGGTACCTCCGTTTAGCAAAATGGCCCTGGAGGAGTCACATGGCGGGTGTCGACGCTCGTCCGCTGCGCGCCGACGCTCAGCGCAACCGGGACCGGCTGCTCGAGGTGGCCGTGCGCGCCTTCTCCGCCGGCGGCCCGGACGTGACGCTGGAGTCGATCGCCCGGGAAGCGGGGGTCGGCATCGGCACGCTGTACCGTCACTTCCCCACCCGCGAGGCCCTGATCGAGGCCGCCTACCGCAACGAACTGGCTCGGCTGTGCGACAGTGCCGCCGAACTCCTGCAGACCATGCCCGCCGACGTCGCCCTGCGCACCTGGATGGACCGGTTCATCGACTACCTGGCCACCAAGCACGGCATGGCCGATGCGCTGCGCGCCGTGATCGCGTCCGGCGGGAATCCGTTCGCGCAGAGCCGGGAGAGCCTGCTCGTGGCCATCACGACGCTGCTGACGTCAGGCGCGGCCGACGCGAGGCTCCGACGCGACATCGCCCCCGCCGACGTCCTGGCCAGCCTCAGCGGAGTGTCCCTCGTCGCGGGGGCGCCCGAGCAGCGCGACCAGGCGGGCCGGCTGCTCGACCTGCTCCTCGACGGCTTGCGCCACCTTCCCTTGACAGCCACGCCATCCGACTTAGAAGCTAATTCCAGAAAATCATTCTGGCACTGGTCCGCCGCGCACAGCCGAGAAAGGTGAGCTGCATGACCGCCAAGTTCATCCCAGTGCCAACACCAGAGACACAGCCGTTCTGGGACGGCTGCGCCGAAGGAGTGCTGCGCATCCAGCGGTGCGCCGATTGCGGCCGGCCTTACTTCTATCCGCGCCCGGTGTGCCCGGCGTGCGCCTCGCGGAACGTGGCCTGGTTCACCGCCAGCGGCCGGGCGACCCTGTATTCCTACGTGATCAATCATCGCCCGGCACCGGGATTCGAGGACGAGACGCCGTATGCGATCGCCGTGGTGGAGCTCGAGGAGGGGCCGCGGATGATGACGAACATCGTCGGCCTGCCGGCTACGCCGGAGGCGCTGGAGCTGGACATGCCCCTTCAGGTCGGGTTCGAGCGGCGGGGCGACGTCAGCCTGCCGGTATTCCGCCCCGCCGCCTTGAAGGAGGCGGCGGGATGAGCGGCCCTAAGGGCGTCATCATCGCGGGCGCGGCCGAGACCGACCAGGTCGGCAGGCTGCCCAACCATTCCACGCTGCAGCTGCACCTGGAAGGCGCACTGAACGCGGTGGCCGACGCGGGCCTGTCACTGCGCGACATCGACGGCATCGCGACGGTCTCCTCGCCGGGGCCCGTCCAGGTGGCGCACGCCCTGGGCATCACGCCGGGCTGGATCGACGGCACCGGCGTCGGCGGCACCTCATTCCTGCTGCATGTGCGGCACGCGGTCGCTGCTATCCGGGCCGGGTACGCCAGCACGGTCCTGATTACGCACGGGGAGTCGGGCCGGTCCCGGGTGGGCACGGCCCCATTCCGGCTCGCGGCCTCCTCCCCGTCCGGCCAGTTCGAGGCCCCGTACGGGACGCTCGGCCCGACGACCACCTTCACCATCCCGGCGCTGCGCTACATGAAGGAGTACGGGCTGACCCATGAGCAGCTGGCCTACGTCGCCGTGGCCCAGCGCCGCTGGGCGGCGAAGAACCCGCGCGCGGCCTTCCGCGACCCGATCACGGTCGAGGACGTCCTGGCCTCCCGGCTGGTCGCCTACCCGTTCCACCTCCTGGAGTGCTGTCTGGTCACCGACGGGGGCGGCGCGCTGGTGGTCGCCTCGGCGGAGCGCGCCGCGGAATTCCCCAAACCTGCCGTGCATATCCTCGGCACAGGCGAGTCGTCGGAGACGCCGATGATCTCGCAGATGGTGGATTTCACCGAGTCCCAGGCGTTCCGGCGGGCCGGCCAGGCGGCCTTCGCCGAGGCAGGCATCGGCGTGTCCGACGTCGATCACCTGATGATCTACGACGCGTTCGCGCACGTGCCCATCTACGGGCTGGAGGCACTCGGCTTCGTCGGCAGGGGCGAGGCCGGCGCCTTCATCGCCGACGGGAACACCGAGCCTGGCGGACCTCTTCCGCTCAACACCAATGGCGGCGGCCTCTCTTACACCCACACCGGGATGTACGGCATGTTCGCCATCCAGGAAGGCGTCCGCCAGCTGCGTGGCGAAGCCGCCGCACAAGTCGGCGACCCGCAGATCAGCGTCATCCTCGGCAACGGCGGCATGTTCGCCACGTCCGGCGTGCTGGTCCTGGGCCAGCAGCCCCGTCCCGGTTTTCAATGAACGTGGCGTTCTACCCGAGAGAGTCACTAGAGCGCCACTCTCATTGAATGAGCGGCCCGCACGGGTGGGGTTAGTGCGCGGCACGGTGCCCATGGTGCCGGAGGGAATTTCTGGACCGGCTCCAGGTTCGGGATCCAAAGAGTGAGGGAGGCGCGCCCAGGGCTGAGGGAGCGCGCCCAGGGCTGAGGGAGCGCGCCCAGGGCTGAGGGGGTCCCGGGCCGGGCGGCGGTCGAGGGTGGGGCGGCGGCGTCTTGACGGCGCGGGGCGAACCAGGTCGAATGGGCTACAGAATTACTTTCTAGTATTAGTTTCGGCGGCCCTGGCGGCTAGGGGTGGAGGTTCCCGGAATGGCGGAACGCAAGAGCCCCACGGCGGTGCTCCGGGAGGGCCCCCGCGCGCTGAGCGAGGAGCAGGTGCGCGAGATCGAGGATTCCGCCCTCGCGGGAGTGCTCCACGTCGATATCGACGACGTCATCGAGTACGTCCACAAGGACCTGAAGTCGCTGCCTGACTTCACGACGCTGTATCGCAGGTATCTCAAGCAACGGTGGGACGTCTACGATCTGGACTTCAGCCAGGACAAGGTGGACTGGCAGGAGAAGATGACCGAGGACGAGCGGCAGTCGTTCATCGCCATCGCGTCCGGCTTCCACCACGGCGAACGCCAGGTCGAGATCGAGCTGCCGGTGTTCATGATCGGCGCCAGCGAGGAGGAGAAGCTGCACATCGCCGCGCAGATCGAGGACGAGGCGCGGCACACGGTCTTCTTCGACCGGTTCTACCGGGAGGTCGTCGGCCTCCCGGGCGACAACATCATGGACGTTCTCGACGCGTCGTTCCCGTGGGTGTCCGAGACGTTCGTGGCGCCGTTCGGGCTGCTGGCCTACCAGGCGGACGAGCTGCGGCGGAGCCCGTACGACGAGCGGGCGCGGGTGCGCTACGGCACGAACTACTTCCTGTGGATCGAGGGCGTGCTCGCGCTGTCGGTGATGAAGGTGACGCTGTCCTACGCCCGCTGGCGCGGGTTCCTGCCCGCGTACTACACCGGCTTCACGGCGACCTGCCGCGACGAGTCGCGGCACGTGCAGGGCGGCATGCGCTACCTGCAGGACGCGGTGCGCAAGGACCCGACGATGATCAACGAGATCCACGACACCCTGCGGACGATCCTGTCGCTGTCCGGCGTGGTCAGCCGCCGGATCTACTACGAGCCGCTGGGCTGGACCGAGGACGAGGTGCGGCTGCTGTTCTTCCAGCAGCTGCGCCGCAAGCTGAACGACGTCGGCATCGGCCTCTCTCCCGATCTCGAGGACATGCTCCAGCGGGTGCAGCCCGTCCTGGCGGGCGGCTAGCCATGACCCAGCCGGATTTCTTCAGCCGACGGTGGGCCGACGCGGTCCGTGACGCACTGGCGGCCGGCCCGTCGGAGCAGGCCCGCGCGGGCAGGCTGCAGGAATACTGGGACTTCTTCGAATCGATCAAGGGCGTGTACCCGGCGTCCTGGGCGCTCGGGTGCCGCGACCTGCCTGCACAGCCCGGCGGCGGCCCGGCGTACCTGTTCGTCCAGTGGGGCGGCGGCACGGTCACCGACTGCCAGGTCCTCGCCTCGGACGGCCCGCCCCGGGCCAGCTACGTGTTCGGCATGGACTACCTGGGCTGGAAGGCGCTGCACGAGGGCTACGGCGCGCAGCGCACGGTCATGTACCGCAAGATCCTGCTCGAGGACGGCAACCTGCTCGAGTTCTTCAAGGGGATCTACTTCTTCGTGGAGTGCCTCGCCGTGATCGGCGCCGTGCCGGCTAGCTACCCGGTCCTCGCCGCGCTCTAGCCGTCCCGGCCCAGTGGCCGGCCGAGCAGCGGGCCGAAGGCCCGCTCTACCTGCTCGCCCAGGACATCCGGCGGCCACGGCTCGGTGCCGACAATCCGGATGAGCGGCTCCGGGTTGCTGTACAGCGATACCTCGTAGCCCGACGCGTGGATGATCCTCCCGGTGATCCAGCCGGAACGTTCCGAGGCCAGGTAGGCGACGATCGGGGCCACGTTGTCCGGGGACCACTCGTCCGCGCCGGGCCTGACCCGGCGCCGCTCGCCCGGCACCGAGTCGGTCATCCGGGTGGCGGCGCCCGGCGAGATCGCGTTCACGGTGACCCCGTACTTGGCCAGCGAGCGCGCCGAGGAATAGGTCAGTCCGACGATGCCCATCTTGGCGGCCGCGTAGTTCGGCTGCCCGGGCGCCCCGTGCAGGCCGGAGACCGAGGTGAAGTTGACGATGCGGTTCTGCGCGGACTCGTCGCGCAGCGACCGCCAGTGCGCTGACGCGAACTTCGTGGTGTTGAACGTCCCCTTCAGGTGCACCCGGATGACGTCGTCCCACTCCTGCTCGGTCATGTTGAAGACCATCCGGTCACGCAGGATGCCGGCCACGTTGACGAGGATGTCGAGTCGGCCGAACTCCTCGATGGCGGTTTTGACGAGGTCCTCGGCCGCGGCGAAGTCGGCGATGTCCGCGCCGCTGGCGATCGCCTTCCGGCCGGCCTCGCCGATCTCGGCCACCACATCGTGCGCGGGCCCGGAGTCCTGCCCGGAACCGTCGACCGCCGCTCCCAGGTCGTTGACCACTACCGAGGCGCCTTCGCTGGCCAGCAGCCTGGCCACCGACTTGCCGATGCCGCGGCCGGCGCCGGTGACGATCGCGACCCGCCCGCTCAGTCGTGCCATGCCAGCTCACCAGGCCCTTCCCCGATAGCAATTACTGGAATAGTCTTCTGGAATTAGCTTCTAGTGGCGGGCCGGCGGTGTCAAGGGCCGGGTCGATCGCAAGGGCCGGGATGGGTTCCTAGGATCTTGTTCTGTAACAGGCCGCGAGCGGCACCGCAGGGCCGGGCCAGAAGGTGGATTCGGTGGAACGAGCAGCGCGGCAACCGCGGGGCAAGACCACGGCCGGTTCCTGGCAGTGGGCCCGGACAGCGGAAACCCAGCGGGCGCTGCTCGATGCCGCCCGCGAGGTATTCACCGAGCAGGGTTTCGCCGATGCCAGCATCGCGGACGTGGTCGAGCGCGCCGGGTCCAGCGTGGGCAGCCTGTATCACCACTTCGGCGGCAAGAGCGAGCTCTTCATCGCGGTGTGGCAGGACCATCAGCAGGCTCAGGAGGCCGCCGCGAGCGAGGCGGTCGCGCGGGCGAAGAGGGCCGGCGTGACCGATCCTTTCGAGCTGTTCTCGGCCGGCGCACGGGCCTTCCTCGAGGGCTGCTGGCAGCGCCGGGACCTGGCGGTGCTGTTCTACGCCGGGGACGGGCCGCCGGGCTTCGAGCTGATGAAGCGGCGGCGCGGCCGCGAGTGGATCGGCCAGAACGACGCGCTGCTCCGGCTGTCGGACACCTCCTTTGACCGGCTCTACGCCACCATCTTGACGTCGCTGATCGGCGAGGGCGGCCGGGAGGTGGCCGCGGCCAGGACCCGGCGGCAGGCGAGCAAGGTGATCGACGCCGTGATCGAGTACGCGCGGCGGCTCATGACCGACGGCCCCTGGAAGCCCCCGGTCAAGGCGGCCAAGGCCTAGGGCCGAACGGTCCTGGTTCCCGCCTGCCCGCCACCTGCCTGCCGCGTCCCCGGGACCGCACCTGGCCAGGACTTGACAGCGAACCGGCGGCGAGTTTTGATCAGATCTAGAATTAAATTCTAGGATTAGTCACAGGCCCCGCCGGGAGGCTCTCTATGTAACTTGACCTTGGCCCGGAGATCGCGCAGTTCCGCACGGAGTTGCGGGACTGGATCGCGGCCGAGGCGCCGGGAGCGCTGGCCGGCCTGGCCGACTGGAGCATGCCCTTGACCGGGGGTGGCCGGCGCGGCGCCCGGCTGGCCGCGGCGGAGTCCCATCCCGCCTACGCCGAATGGGCGGCCAAGCTGCAAGAGCGGCGGCTGATCTGCCCGCAGTGGCCGGAGGAGTCCGGCGGGCAGGGCATGGACGCGGTGCACGTCGCCGTGCTCAACGAGGAGTTCCACCGGGCAGGCCTGCCCCGGGTGACCCGCGGCATGGGCGAGGCCCTGGTCGGCCCGTCCGTCATCGTGCACGGC
>JBAUAY010000263.1:0-3083 GCA_049676235.1 Streptosporangiaceae bacterium | reverse complement strand
TGCCCAGGGTGAAGCCGAGGACGGCGATCAGGGCGAACAGCACCAGCGAGCAGGTGTTGAGGATCTTCGGCGGCCAGATGGGGTGGCTGGTGGCGATGGCGATCAGGGCGATCACTGCGGCGGCGAGTCCGGCGATGCCGATGTAGCCGTGCGGCAGGAAGCGGGCCAGCACCGAGAAGGCGACTAGGGGCAGGAAGGCGAGGATGAGCGTGAGTGACTTCATGCAGGGAACCTCCGGGCGTCTGGCCGGTGAGAGACATCCGCGGCTGGCGGAACTGCGTCTCGGCGAAGCAGGTGATTGTGACCGGACACGAGCCCGGTCTTCTGCAGGATGGGCGGGACGTGGGCCTGCCCGGTTGGTCAGCCCGTCGCGCGCCAGGCCGGCGACTGGGCTGTAGCGGGGGCCATGCTCGCCCGTCACGGAGAGGATCGTCGCCTCGCCGGCCCGGACGCTCGCCGGGATCGTCCAGGCCGGGAAGGTGTTCCCGGTAGCCGCCGCCTCGATGATGGCGCTCCCCCCGGGGGTGTCCGCCGCCGGACCGACCAGAACGTCTGGAGTATGTTCCACCATGGCACGACCGGACAGAAGTGACCGGTTGCCGGGCGCATCTGTCACTTGCTAAGAGTAAGGCACCTGGCCGGCGGGCGGCAGATGCTTCTTAGGCCTGCTGCGAGGGCAGGTGGTCCGCCAGCCAGTCAAGCATCTGGGTGTGGGTCAGCTGGCGCCCGGTGGGCTGGCAGTGGAAGTTGGCTCCCTGCGCCTGGGTGAACCCGATGATCTCCTTCTGACCGGGCAGCAGGTCGTACAGCTGCCGCGGCTGGCCAGGGAAGAACTGCTCGTCGTCCGGGTCCAGGATCAGCAGCGGCGTGGTGATCTGCCCGGCCACATCCCGGACCTGGTACTTCCGTACCTCGGTGAACAGGTCGAACGGGTCGGTCACGCCGTACGGCTTGCTGCGGAACGCCAGCCTCCGGGCCGCCTTCGGGTCAGCGCTGGCCTGCGCCTCGGCCATCGCGGCGTTGAACGCGTCCTTCTGCCCCGAGTCCAGCAGGTCCAGCAGCGCCTTGGGCAGGTGCACGGTCCAGCCCGCCGACACGTCCACCACGCCCGGATCGGCGACCGCCGCGACCAAGCGGCGCTCGAACGCCACCGCCCGGGGGATCCAGTAGCCGCCCTGACTGACGCCGTACCCCGTCAGTGCCGAGGCATCCACGTCGGGCCGCACGGCCAGGACGTCGATGACCGGGGTCAGCACCGCCTCCCAGTCATAGCGGAACGGCACGCCCCGCTCGAACAGCATCGACTGCTGCCCCGGCCCGTCGAACACGAACACGTTCCAGCCGCGGGCCAGCGCCTCGGCCGCGCCGCTGTGGAACAGGCCGGGCAGCGACTCGTCGCTCCCGTTGGTCATCACCAGCGTCGGCCGCGCCGCCCCGCTGGCATCCGGCCGGAGCAGGTACCCCGGCAGCGTGGTGTCCTCATACGGCACCCGCAGCCGCACGAAACGGCCCGCCGAGGCGTCGATCACCTTCTCCCAGCAAGCCCGGCCCTGCCGGAAAGTCGGCAGCAGCAACGACTGGTCAGCCAGCCCGTCGACGAACACCAGCGCCTTGGCGTAATGCTCCGCCGCGGAAAGCAGCGCCCAGCTCGCGGTGGCCAGATGCCCGCGCCCCAGCGCCTGCTCGCCGCGCGCGGCCAGGTCCGCGGCGACCCCCGTCCAGGCATCGAACCAGCTCTGCGAGTCGCCGTCGGTGATCCTATCCAGAGTCGCCAGAACCAGCCCGACATCGCCGATCCCCGACACCGTGGAGCCCAGCGCGATTCGTGCCTCGAAGTCGAAATCGGCGTCCGCGAAGAAGCCGCCCGGTGCGCTCAGGCCACCGCTCATGTCAACGTCACATCCATCTCCGTCCGGCGGCCAGCCCGATGCACGCCGCGTCATGCCCATCGTCGGCGGTGCGGCCGGCCGAGACATCAGCCATGCGGCGGATTCAGCCCGCCGCCTGCCCGCCCCCGGAGCCGCGGTCGGCTCACCTGCCCCGCCAGCCGCAGGACGATAACCCACAACTGCCACGCACTGGTCGTGGCGAAGAACAGCGGGACTGACAGCCCGAAGCCGGCCATCAGGACATGACACTGCCGGGCCATGCCGGTCCCCACCAGCCGCGGAGCCCGCCCCGACCGGGACGGCACCGTGCAATGGTGGCGCATGCGGGTGCGCGCAGATCCGGTGGATCCCGGCGGAGCTGCCCGCTCCGTGTGCGCACGACCAAAAGACGTTAGCCGGTAGCGACGATGTCGCGGTGCAGGTCTAGCAGGCCCGGGATCTCTTCCCGGCCCGCGCGGCCCATGCCGCATTCGGTGCAGATGCCCCAGGCGCGGCTGCCGCCCCGGCTGGCTGCCAGCGCGGCGTCGATGAGCCGCACCTGATCACCGGTGGTGCCCGGCGCCTGATCCGCCGGGTGATAGGGCACGAGCGCGAAATTGAGCTCGGTGCCCGGACCGGCGGCCAGCTCCGCCAGCGGCGCGAAATAACTCTCCTCGCGCTGGTACTGCGGCACGGTGAACGAGACGAAGCTGACCGGCCGCCCGGCCGCCGCGGTGACGGCGTTCAGCACCCGGACTTGCAGGGCCAGCGACTCAGGCTGCTTGAAATGCTGGTGGCCGTAATCCCCGTAACACAGGTGCAGGCCGGCCGGCACCTCCGCGGGTACCGCGTCCACGCAGCGCACCAGGCCCGCGATGACCGCGTCGAAGGCCTGCGCCCCGCCGGGCGCGAAGCTCTCCTCCAAGACGCCGAATTCCACCGCGACATCCCACTGCACAGCCACCTCGCCAGGCGGGATCGCCGCCAGCAGTCGGTCCAGGTCGGCGAACATCGCCTGCTCATACGAGCCCAGCAGCGCCTGCTGCTGCTCCGGGACGATGTAGCCGCCGATCGAGGCCAGCGGCGTCGGGTACTCGACCTGGAACCGGACCCCGGCCGGGATCATGCCCTCCTCGCGCAGCGCGAAGAACGTCTCATACGACCCGAGGTAAGCCTCGGCGTAGCCCAGATCCGGCCACCTCATCTGCGCCGGAT
>JBAUAY010000262.1:0-3621 GCA_049676235.1 Streptosporangiaceae bacterium | reverse complement strand
GGCCGCGGGGCGCTTGGTCGCGGCGTCGGCCGTCACCGTCGTGCTCCTCGTCGCTGCCCTCGCGCCGGCCGCGCTGACCTCGCTGCGGGGCGCGGATGCCCTGGTGCAGAACAGCGTGCTGTTCCCGCTCGGCCTCACCCGGTACAAGACCCCGGCCGAGAGCCTGCTGCCCGGGCACCTGCTCACCGCGATGGGCGCGGCCGGGCACGTGATCTCGGTCGGCCTGCTGCTCGCGGCCGGGTTGGGTATCGTGATCTCGCTGGTGATCCGGCCGCCCCGCGACGTCCCCGCCGCGGCCTGGCGGCTGGCCGTCGGGCTGGCGCTGATCTTCCTGCTCGGGCCCGACGTCCGGTTCGGCTACTTCATCTACCCGCTCGGCCTGATCGGCTGGCTGGCCCTGACCGCGACGACCGGGGAAAATCCGGCTGGGGTTGTCCCGGCTGGCTGGGCCTTGTGGAAGGCTGATCAAGGGCAGCAGGCGAAAGGGAGAGTGTGAGCATGCGCGTGGTAGTCGGCGAGCGTCTGGGCGGACCCGATGTGCTGAGCGTCACCGAGCAGGACGCGCCGCGCCCAGGACCGGGCCAGGTGGTCGTGGATGTCGCCGCGGCCGGCGTGAACTACATGGACATCTACCAGCGAGAGGGCGTCGGCAACTACCGGCCAGAACCGCCCTTCGTCCCCGGCGCGGAAGGCGCGGGCACGGTCGCCGCCGTGGGGGAGGACGTCACCGCCCTGGCCGTCGGTGACCGGGTGGCCTGGGCCGGCTCGGGCAGCAGCTACGCCGAGCAGGTCGCGCTGCCCGCGAACCGGGTCGTCCCGGTTCCGGACGAGGTGGGCCTGCAGGTCGCCGCGGCCGCCATCCTGCAGGGCATGACCGCCCACTACCTGGTCACCAGCACCTTCCCGGTGCGCGAAGGCGACGTCGCCGTGGTGCACGCCGCGGCCGGCGGGGTCGGGCTGCTGCTGACCCAGCTGGTGAAGCGGCGGGGCGGCATCGTCGTCGCCACCACGTCGAGTGGAGAAAAGGCCGAACTCGCGCTTGGCGCCGGCGCCGATCACGTCGTCGGCTATGACCGCTTCCGTGCCATCGTCGACGACGTGACCGAAAGCGTCGGCGCGCACGTGGTGTACGACGGCGTCGGCAAGGACACGTTCGACGACAGCCTGGCGGCCCTGCGCCCGCGCGGCATGATGGTGCTTTACGGAGCCGCTAGCGGTCAAGTACCGCCGGTCGACCCGCAGCGGCTGAACAGCGGTGGGTCGCTCTTCCTCACCCGGCCTACGCTGGCGCACTACCTCGGTGACACCGCGGAGCTGCGGTGGCGCGCGGGCGAGGTATTCGACTGGATCGCCAAGGGCGAACTCGAGGTGCGGATCGGCGGCACCTACCCGCTGGCCGATGCCGCCCGGGCGCAGGAAGACCTGGCCAGCCGGCGCACCACAGGAAAGCTGCTGCTCCTGCCCGGACTCTAGCCACAGCGTCACGCGTCTCCGGGGGCACGCACTACCGTTCGTTCGGCCTGAAAAGAGTTTTCCTTTTCATATAATTTTAATTGCTGATGGTTAAATACCAGGCTGCCAACGTACGCCGGCCGTATGAGATCGCGCTGCTCGTCGTCGCGGTGGCGGCGGCCGGGTTCAACCTGCGCACCGCGATCACTAGCCTGCCGCCGATCTTCCCTGACCTGCAGACCCAGCTGCACCTGTCGTCGGCGATGCTGTCGCTGCTCGCGGCCACACCGGTGATCTGCTTCGGTGTGGTCTCCGCCTTCGCCGCCTGGCTGAACCGGCTTTACGGCGAGGAAGCGATCCTGCTGGTCGCGCTGGCCCTGCTCACCGCGGGCCTGCTGCTGCGGGGCGCGGCGCCCGAGATCATGCTGTTCCCGGGGACGGCGCTGGCCGCCAGCGCGATCGCCGTCCTCAACGTGCTGCTGTCCAGCCTGGTCAAGCGGCGCTGGCCCGAACGGGCCGGGCTGCTCATCGGCATCTACCTGACCGCGCTGTCCGTGGGCGCGATCTTGTCTTCGCTGCTCAGCGTGCCGCTCTACCGCAATTCGGGTGGTTCGGTCCGGCTGGCGCTGGGGGTATGGGCGGTTCCCGCCGCGCTGGCCGTGCTGCTATGGCTGCCCCAGCTCAGATACCGTACGGCCGGCGCCCTACCCCCGGCGTCCGGCTCGGCGGCATCGCTCCCGGTGACCGCCGGCGTCAAGGTGTACAGGTACGCGCTCGCCTGGCAGGTCACCGCGTTCATGGGGCTGCAGAGCCTGCTGTACTACGCGGCACTTTCCTGGCTGCCGACCATCTTCCAGGACCGCGGCGACTCCGCGGTCACGGCCGGCAACCTGCTCGCGCTGATGGGTGCCGGCAACCTCGCCACCTCGCTCATCGTGCCGGTGCTCGCCCACCGCCGCCCTAGCCAGCGAGTCCTGGTGGTGCCGAGCCTGATCGGGACCGCCGTCGGCCTGGCTGGATCGCTGTGGGGGCCGCTGGGGACAGCCCCGCTCTGGGTCCTGGTCCTCGGCGTCAGCCAGGGCGCATGTCTCGGCCTGGCCATCTTCTTCATGATGGCGCGAGCCCCCGATGCGGGCGTCGCCGCCTCGCTGTCCGCGTTCGCGCAGTCGGTCGGCTACCTGGTGGCCAGCGTCGGCCCACTGATGGTCGGGCTGTTGCACACCGCCACCGGCAGCTGGAACATCCCGGTCGTCTTGCTGCTCGTGCTGGCCGCCATCGAACTCGCGGTGGGCATCCTGGCTGGGCGTCCGCTGATGCTGCCTAGCGCCTCGGAGCAGCCCGCCCGGGGCGGCCTGGCCACCCGCGATCGGCTCGGCGATCGCGGCTAAGCCGACACGCGTGTCGGGGACCGGACGGGCCCGACGAGCTATCTGAGGCCCGACCTCGTAGACTCGGCTCGTTCAGTCTCTGCTCGATGAGCGTTCCCCATCAGGCCCGCACAGCACATGAGGAGCACGCAGTGACCCTGCTGGAGTACATCAATGGCCCCGAGGACCTGAAGGGACTCAGCCAGGATCAGCTCGCCCTCCTCGCCGTGGAGATCCGCGACGTCCTCATCGAGTGGGCGCAGGGACCGATGGTGGCCAAGACCAGCGGCCATCTGGGCCCGAACCTCGGTGTGGTCGAGCTGACCATCGCGATCCACCGCGTCTTCGACTCGCCAAGGGACCGCATCGTCTTCGACACGGGTCACCAGGCGTACGTGCACAAGCTGCTGACCGGCCGCTTCGCCCAGTTCGGCACGCTGCGCCAGCGCGGCGGGCTCACCGGCTACCCGAGCCGGGCCGAGTCCGAGCACGATCTGGTCGAGAACTCGCACGCCTCCACCAGCCTGTCCTACGCCGACGGCCTGGCCAAGGCCTACAAGCTGCGCGGCGAGCCGGACCGGACCGTGGTCGCCGTCATCGGCGACGGGGCGCTCACCGGCGGGATGGCCTGGGAGGCGCTGAACAACATCGCCGCGGACAAGGACTCGCGGCTAATCATGATCGTCAACGACAACGGCTGGTCCTATCAGCCGACGATCGGCGGCCTGGCCGAGCACCTGGCCGCGATCCGGGTCAACCCGCGCTACGAGCACGTGCTCGAGTACATCAAGACCACGCTGCC
>JBAUAY010000261.1:0-2708 GCA_049676235.1 Streptosporangiaceae bacterium | reverse complement strand
GCCGAGCTCGGGGTCAGCCGGGCCACGCTGCGCCAGGCGCTCGCGGTGCTGGAAGAAGGCGGCGTGGTCCGCCGGGTGCCCGGCCGTGGCGGCGGCACGTTCGTGGCCAAGGGCAAGATCGAGCGGGACCTGTCCCACATCGTCGGGGTGCCCGCGCTGCTGCGCAGCCAGGGCGTGGTGGCCGGGACCCGGGTGCTGAGCGCGCGGCTGGCCGAAGCGGACGACGTCACCGCGCAGGCGCTGCGGGCCCGGCCAGGGGAGCTGGTCATCGACCTGGTGCGGATCAGGCTCGCGGACGGCAGCCCGTTCTCCCTCGAGCGCGCTAGGTTCCCGGCCAGGCGCTTCCCCGGGCTGCTGGAGCTGCCGCTCGGGGGTTCGGTCTACGAGCTGATCGAGGAGCACTTCGGCGCCAGCCCCACCGAGGCGGTGGAGCGGATCGAGGTCGTGGCGGCCTCGGCGGACGAGGCGGCCATTCTCGACGTCGAGCCGGGAGCACCGCTGATGGCCATCACCAGGACGACCACCGACGCCGACGGCGAGCCGATCGAGTTCTCCCGCGACCTGTTCCGGGCCGACCGCACCCGCATCGTCGTCCGCACCGAGGGTAGCGCTTCCCGCGCCGCCCCCGGCCGGGCCCGGGTCGTCGAGCTGCACGCCCAGGCGGCGGGATGACCCCCGCGGGGAACGGGGGGATCCCGGAGAGTCGCCCCGCCGGGCCGGCAGAGCCGGTCGGTCGGATCAGGTTCATGGACCGGCAGCGGGTCAACCTGGACGGCTTTGCCGTCGAGGACGCCGAACTCGGCCTGACCGCGCTCCGCTCGCCGCACGACCCCTCGCCGAGCCTGGTAGTGACGGACGGCCGGGTGACCGAGCTCGACGGGGTGGCCGAGGCGGAGTTCGACTCGATCGACACCTACATCGCCCGGCACGGCCTGGACCTGAGCGTGGCGGCGGAGACGATGGCCCTGGCCGACGTGGCGTTCGCCCGCCTGCTGGTCGACCCGGCGGTGCCCAGGGATGAGATCATCCGGCTGAGCGCCGGCGCCACCCCGGCGAAGCTGGCCCGGGTGCTGGCCCTGCTCCGCCCGCCCGAGCTGGTCATGGCCATGACCAAACTGCGAGCCAGGCGCACGCCGAGCAACCAGGCCCACGTCACCAACCGGCTCGATGACCCGCTGCTGCTCGCGGCCGACGCGGCCACCGCAGCGGCGTTCGGCTTCCGCGAGATCGAGACCACCGTGCCGGTCCTTGGCGACGCGCCGAGCAACGCGGTGGCCTGCCTGATCGGCGCGGCGTTCGGTGCGGACGGCGTGCTCATCCAGTGCTCGGTCGAGGAGGCCATGGAACTCGAGCTCGGCATGCGCGGCCTGACCTCATACGCCGAGACCGTGTCGCTGTACGGCACCGAGCAGGTGTTCACAGACGGCGACGACACCCCCTGGTCCAAGGCCTTCCTCACCTCGGCCTATGCCTCCCGGGGCATGAAGATGCGGGTGTCGTCGGGGGCCGGCGCCGAGGTCTTGATGGCCGGCGCGCAGGGCCAGTCGATGCTGTACCTGGAGGCGCGCTGCGTCGCGCTGGCCCGGGCCATCGGCGCGCAGGGCGTCCAGAACGGCGGCATCGACGGGGCCAGCGTGGCCGCGTCGGTGCCGGGCGGGCTGCGCGAGCTGATGGCCGAGAACATCATGGTCATGATGCGCAACCTGGAGTCCTGCTCGGGCAACGACGCGCTGATGAGCGAGTCGGACATGCGCCGGACCTCGCGTACGCTGCCGATCGTGCTGGCCGGCTCGGACTTCGCGTTCAGCGGGTTCGGGTCGATCCAGCGCTATGACAACATGTTCGGCCCGAGCAACTTCAACGCCGAGGACATCGACGACTTCCTGGCCATGCAGCGGGACTGGGGCGTCGATGGCGGGCTCAGGACGGTCGATGCGGCCCGGCTCTGCGAGCTGCGCCGCGAGGCCGCCCAGGCCTGCCGCGCCGTCTACGCTCACCTCGGCCTGGCCGACTTCACCGACCAGCACGTGGATCTGGCGGTGGACGCCGCCGGGTCGAAGGACCTGGGGGAGACCGACACCCTCGCCGTCCTCGGCGCGGCGCACGCCATCCGCCAGCGCGGGCTGACGGTGGTGGACATCGTGGCCGCCCTGGACGAATGCGGCTACTCCTCTGAGGCCGAACGGACCATGGCCTTCGCCCGGGCCCGGCTGTCCGGCGATTACTTGCAGACGTCCGCCATCTTCGACGAGCACCTCCAGGTGCTATCCCTGGTCACCGACCCGAACGACTACGGCGGCCCGGGCACCGGCTACGAGCCCTCGCCCGAACGGCGGCGGGAGATCGACGCGATCCGTCAGGCGCGCGGGGTTTCCGACCTGCGGGCGTCGCAGGCGCGTTTTGCGGTGCCCATGCTCGCACCAGTGGGCCCGGCCCAGCCCGGACGGGGGCCGCGCGACGTCGTCGTCGGCGTCTCGCCGGCCGTCGGCCGTGACGTGTGGCGGTGCCTGTCCGGCCTCGCCGTGACGGACGTGCTGCGCGAGCTGCTGGCGGGCCTGGAAGAGGAAGGCTGCACTGGCCGGGTCGTCCGCTTCGACGACAGCGTCGATCTGGGCCGGATCGGCCTGGCCGCGGCCAGGCTGGCCGGATCGGGGATCGGCATCGGGCTGCAGGGCAAGGGCACCGCGCTGATCCACCGCCGCGACCTG
>JBAUAY010000260.1:0-3170 GCA_049676235.1 Streptosporangiaceae bacterium | reverse complement strand
GGCCGGCACGGCGGGTACCGCCGCCGACGCGGCGGCGGCCGCCGAGGCCGCCGTCGAGGGCCTGGCACCCGCCGGTGACCTGCACGCCAGCCCGCAGACCCGGATCGCCCTGGCCCGCAGCTACCTGAGGCGCGGCATCGAACTGGCCGTATCCCGCGCACAGAACGAGAGGTGAGAACCCGTTGGCCCCCACCACCTGCACCATTAGCCTGACTGTCAACGGCCAGCCGCACGTGGCCGAGGTGGAGCCGCGGCGGCTTCTGGTCGACTTCATCCGCGAGGACCTCGGGCTGCCCGGTACGCACATCGGCTGTGAGCACGGCGTCTGCGGCACCTGCACGGTCTTGCTGAACGGGGCCAGCATCCGGTCCTGTATCACGTTCGCCGTGCAGGCCGACGGCGCCGACATCAGCACGGTCGAGGGCCTGGCTCACGGCGGCGAAATGCACCCGCTCCAGGACGAGTTCTCGGCCAAGCAAGGCCTTCAGTGCGGCTACTGCACCCCGGGGATGCTGATGCGCGCCTGCGAGATTATCGCGGAGAACCCTGATCCGAGCCCGGCCGAGGTCCGTTCGGCCATCGCGAGCAACTTGTGCCGCTGCACCGGCTACCAGTTCATCATCGAGGCCGTGATCGGCGCCGCCGCGCGGATGCGCGCCACGAAGGAGACCGCCTCGTGACTACCAACCGCGCCGACGCTCCCCCGGTCCGTGACCACTCCGCCAAGCGGCGCTGGGTGGGTCAGTCGATCCGCCGCGTTGAGGACCCGAAGTTCCTGCTCGGCCGGGGCGGCTATATCGCCGACCGGATCACCCCCGGCACCCTGCACGCCGCCGTGCTGCGCAGCCCGCACCCGCATGCCCGGATCCTCGGGTTCGAGGTCGCCGAGGCCCTCGCCGCACCCGGCGTGCACGCGGTGATCACCGGCAAACAGGCCGCCGAGCTGTGCGATCCGATGCCCGACTTCGGCCCCGATCCGGCCCGGCACACCTGGCGCTGCCTGGCGGCGGACAAGGTGCGGTACGTCGGCGAGGGTGTCGCGGTCGTCGTCGCGGACAGCCGTTACCTGGCCGAGGACGCGCTGGAGCTCATCGAGGTCGAGTACGAGCCGCTGCCGCCGGTGACCGACCCGGAGCGCGCCCTGGCCGAAGGGTCCCCGCTGGTGCATGAGGCGCTCGAGTCGAACTGCGCCTACGAGCGCACCTTCGACTTCGGCGATGTCGAGCGCGACTTCGCCGAGGCCGACGTGATCATCAGGGACCGGCTCCGCTGGCACCGTTCGGGCGGGCAGCCGCTGGAGACCGTCGGCGCGATCGCCGAGTACGACCTGGGCACCGGCAGCTTCACCATCGACACCAACACGCTGAGCTTCACCAGCTACCTGTTCATGGCCGCGGGCACGCTCAAGGTGCCCGCCAACAAGCTGGACATCAGGCCCGTACCCGCCGGCGGCAGCTTCGGCTCCAAGCTGTTCGCCAACAAGCCGGGGGTGATCGCCGCCATGTGCGCGCGGGCCACCGGGCGGAAGGTGGCCTACATCGAGGACCGGGTCGACAACATCGCCAACTGCGACCACCACGGCTCCGACCGCATCTACGAAGTCGAGCTCGCCATGATGCGCGACGGCACCATGCGCAGCATCAAGATCGACACCATAGACGACTACGGCGCCTATATCCAGTTCGGCGTGGGCCATCACGGCAACGCCCTGGCCCAGGTCGTCGGCCCTTACACGATCGGCAGCGTGCGGTACCGGGTGCGAGCCGCGCTGACCAACAAGAACCAGCAGGGCGCCTACCGGGGCTTCGGCTCCGAGGTGAACAACTGGATGCTTGAGCAGATGGTCGACAAGGGAGCGCGGGAACTGGGCCTGGACCCGGTCGCGGTCCGCCGCAAGAACTTCATCCGGGAGTTCCCGCACTTCATCCCGACCGGAAACGTCTACGACTCGGGCGACTACGACCGGGTGCTCGACAAGGCGCTGGAACTGGCGGACTACGACCACTGGCGGGCCGAGCAGAAGCGGCTCCGCGAGGAGGAGGGCCGCTACATCGGCATCGGGCTGATCTCCGCGCAGGAGCGCAGCGTGTTCTCCGCGACGGAGTTCTGGTTCTGGTTCGACGAACCGGGCGCGCCGGTGACCTCGACGCCGGAGTCGGTGTCGCTCAAGGTCGACGCCACCGGCGGGATCACGGCGATCCTGTACTCCTGCGCGTTCTGGGGCAATAGCCCGGAGACCATGGTCGCGCAGTTCGTCGCGGAGGAGTTCGACTGCAGCCCTTACGACGTCTCAGTGGTCTACCACGGCAGCCGCGACGGGCTCCCGGCCACCGGGCCCGGTGGCTCCCGCACCACGGTGATGCTCGCGGGCGCGGTCGAGGGGGCGGCCGGCAAGATCAAGGAGAAGGCCCGCCGGGCCGCGGCCCACCTGCTCGAGATCGACCCGGACGACATGGAGTGGTCCGACGGCGGTTTCCAGGTGCGGGGCGACCCCGAGCGCAAGAAGTCGCTCGGCGAGATCGCGGTCATGCTGCACCTGTTCAAGCACAGCTTCCCGGCGGACATGGAGAGCGGTCTTGACGCGTCGAAGGTGTACGACCACCCGTACACCACCATGCCGTCCGCGGACCGGAAGGACCTCGGCGTGTTCTACCCGTTCATGGGCCACGCCTGCCACGTCCCCGTGGTGGAGGTGGACATCGAGACCGGCGCGGTCACGTTCTTGCACTACGCGGCGGTGCACGACTGCGGGACGCTGGTGAACCCGCGTTCGCTGGCCGGGCACATCGTCGGCGGAACGGCCCAGGGCATCGGGACGGCCCTGTACGAGGAGTACGTCTACGACGACGACGGCCAGCTGCTGTCCTCGAGCTACCTCGACTACCTGATCCCGACGGCGGCGGAAGTTCCCGAGCTGACAATCGGTCACGTCGAGACGCCGTCGCCGTACACCCCGCACGGCGTCAAAGGCGGCGGGGAGGGCGGCCGGATGATGGCGCCGGCCGCCATCAACGTCGCGGTCAACGACGCGCTTTACCCGCTCGGGGTCCGCCTCACCGAGCTGCCGATGACCCCCGAGCGGATCCTGTCGGCGCTGCGGGCGGCGGAGCCCATGGGTGGCAGCGCAGGATGAGCCCGCCGGAGCCCCCGGTCGCCGTGGTCACCGGCGC
>JBAUAY010000259.1:0-3248 GCA_049676235.1 Streptosporangiaceae bacterium | reverse complement strand
GGGCGGGGCCCGCTACGCGGCCAGCGCGCCGCGGCTGTTCGCGGCGGCGGGCGAGCAGCGCCAGCTGCTGCGCGAGGACCTGGCCCTGCGGACCGCCGAAGACGTCGCCGGCACCCTGGGAGCGATGAAGGGCGTCATGATGAAGATCGGCCAGATGGCCAGCTACGTCGACGACGGCCTGTCTCCCGCGGTCCGCCACACTCTGGCCCGCCTCCAGGACAGCGTCCCGCCGATGAGCCCGCAGCTCGCCGCGGCGGTGGTGGAGGAAGAACTCGGCGCGCCGCCGGAACGGGCGTTCGCCCGCTGGGATCCGCGGCCGATCGCCGCCGCCTCGATCGGGCAGGTACACCGGGCAGTCACTCTCGACGGCCGCGCGGTCGCCGTCAAGGTCCAGTACCCGGGCATCGCCGAGACCATCGCGGCCGACCTGCGCAACGTCGCCCTGCTGCGCCGGATGCTGCGCATCGCCGCGCCGGCCCAGGACGTCGACGCGCTGCTGAGCGAGCTGCGGGACCGGGTCGGCGAGGAACTTGACTACCGCCGCGAGGCCGCCAGCCAACGCCTGCTGGCCGCCTACTACGACGGTCATCCCACCATCCACATTCCTGGGATCGTCAGCGAGCTGTCCGGCCGCCGGCTGATCACCAGCGAGCTATCCGGCGGAGCTCGCTTCGCCGAACTCGCCCGCTGGCCTCAGCACGAACGTGACCTGGCTGCCGAGACGATCTACCGGTTCGTCTTCCGCAGCCTGTACGAGGTGCGCGCCTTCAACGGCGACCCGCACCCGGGCAACTACCTGTTCCGGCGCGGCGGCCAGGTCACCTTCCTCGACTTCGGGCTCGTCAGGCACTTCACCCCCGCCGAACTGCAACCGCTCATGCAGATGGCCCGCACCGTATGCGTCGAGCACGACCCCGAGGCGTTCCGCCGCAGCCTGGAGAACGCCGGATTCCTGCGTCCAGGCGCGCCGCTCAGCACCCAGGCGATCGTCGAGCACCTGGCCGTCTTCTACGACACCATCCGCGAACCAGGACCGCTGACCATCACCAGCGACTACGCCTCCTCGGTCGTGCACCGTTTCTTCGACTTGCGCAGCCCGGTCGCCGATTACATCAGCGTCCCGCAGCCGTACGTGATCCTGCAGCGCATCAACCTCGGCCTGTTCGCGGTGCTCGGCGAGCTGTCCGCCACGGCCGACTGGCGCGCCATCTCCGAGGAAATCTGGCCGTTCGTGCACGGCCCGGCCGCTACCCCGATGGGAGAGGCCGAGGCCACGTGGCAGGCACGCCGGCCCGCGGGCGGGAGACCTGGCCCGGCGCCGACGGCTGGCTGACCCGGCGAGTGAAGGAGATCCCCCGTGACCGCGACGACGTCCGACCATCGGTTTCTGCCAGCGGGATTGCCGCGGCTGGCCGTCGGCAGCTGGCGAGTGGACCCGGCCCGATCGCATGCGTCGTTTGCCGCCCGCGCCGCCGGTCGGCCTGTGCTTGGACGCGTGCCGCTCACCGGCCGGGTGCTTATTACCGAGCCGATCGAGGATTCCACCGCGCGGTTGGCCGCCAGGACGAGCGCCATCAGCACCGGGTCACCTTGGCTGGACCGGCTGCTGGCCGGGCCCGGCTTCCTCGACGCCGGAGTCTTCCCGGAGGTCAGCTTCCGGTCCGAGCTGCTGGCCTGGGTCCCGGCCGGATGGCGGGCCGTCGGTCGCCTGCAGGTCAAGGACACGGAGCACGAACTGGCCTGCCGGTTCGATCTGCGCCTTGGTGACCTGCAGCCCGGCGGACCGCAGCGCGTCGGGGTCGCCGGCAGCTGGGTCATCGACTCGCGGTGGGTAACCCGCCAGCGGATCCCCGCTCTTGGCCGCCGCGTCATGATGACCTGCTCATTGTCCCTCGAACCGGACATGTGAGCGCGCCTGCTAATCGCCGGACCGGCCCCTTCGGGGCAGTGTGATACACGTCGCACCGCTCCCGCGGCGTCCGGCTGAACCCGCCAGTTCTCCTATGCGTGTTAGTAGTTGAAAGTGAAACTACCGCCGCCGTGCGGGCACCAGGCCCGCGAGGACGGCCGACTACAGGAGGACATCAATGCTTGCTCGTCTTGGCCCATCGCAGCCGGCCCAGAGCGCGGATGTGATCGCGCGCACGATGGGCGCGTTGGCGCTGATCACACTGGCGGTGATCCACGTGGTCGACCTGCCGGGCACGCTGGGCCCGACCCCGCTGGTCGGCATCGGGTACCTCGGGATCATAGCGGCAGCGCTCGGCATCGGCGGGATGCTGATCGCCCGGTCGCACTGGCTGGTCTGGGCAGCAGGCGGCGCCGTGGCCGTCATGGCCATGAGCGGATACGTGCTGACCCGCGCCCTGCCCGGGGGATTCCTGGGCGATCACGGCGATGTCGGCAACTGGCGCTGCCCACTGGGCATTGCCGCCCTCAGCGTGGAGACGCTGATCATCCTGCTCGTGGTGCTCGCCGCCTGGCTGGGCCGGGTCCCCGCCGCGAGCGTGGCCGCGCCATCCCAGCCTGCCGGGCGGCGCGCGCCGGAGTACAGCCAGCCCGGATGACCATGCCCGGGCCGGGCTGCCCCGGTCCAGTCAGGCCCGCCGCTAGATCCGCTAGTCCCCGGCATGCCGCCGGGTCCCGGAAGGAGTACCAAGAATGCGCACGTCCACACCCGGCCCGCCCGGCCGCGCAGACGCGGCCTCGTGGCGCCGGTGGCTGTTCCCAGCGGCTCTCGCGGCCGGCCTGGTGACGCTGCTGGCCCTGCCGCGCGGCGCAGCCCCGGGTATGGCGCTGAGCTATACCAAGTTCCTGGCGGATGTCAGCGCCGGGACGGTCCGCGCGGTGACCATCAGCCCGGCCGGCCAGGTCACCGGCAGCCTGGCCGGCGGGCACCCGTTCACCACCACCATCCCGGTCGCGCTTGGCGGCAACGGCCTGGCCGGTAACCTGGCCGCCCACCACGTCAAGGTCACCGCCACCGCCGCCACGTCTACCTCGCTGGTGTCGGTGCTGATCGGGCTGCTGCCGCTGCTGCTGTTCGGCGCCCTGCTCTATATCGGCATCCGCCGCGTCCCGCTGTCGTCCGGCGGCGGCCTAGGCGGGCTGGGCGGCCTGACCAAGGCGAAGGCGCGGGTCATCGACGCCGAACGGCCGGCCACCCGGTTCGCCGACGTGGCCGGGTACACCACGGTGAAGACCGAGATCAGCGAGGTCGTCGACTACCTGCGCGACCCCGGTCGCTA
>JBAUAY010000258.1:0-1887 GCA_049676235.1 Streptosporangiaceae bacterium | reverse complement strand
ACAGCGGTGCATTTGCCCAGGCCGCGCTCAGGCACGGGGTCGCCGTGGTCCCGGGTCGGCTGCTGAGTGCCAGCGCTGGCGGGGCCAGCGCGAGCGGCGGGGACGCCGGCCAGGCGAGCGAGTACCTGCGCCTGGCCTTCACCCAGGCCCCGGACGTCCTGGCCAGGTCGGCCGTGGCCCTGGCGGCCGCCAGCGGCGGGCACCGGAACTTCGTGGCTACACCAGAGCGGTCCCGATCAGCCCGTTCCTGGTGACCAAGGCGGCGAGCTCGTCGGCGGCAAGGCCGCCGGTCCCGGCCGGCCGGGCCGGCAGCACCATGTAGCGGGCCTCCGAGGTCGAGTCCCAGACTGAGATCCCGACATCGTCGGGCAGCGTCAGGCCGAACTCCGCGAGCACCGCGCGCGGCTCCCGTACCGTCCGCGACCGGTAGGCGAAGCTCTTGTACCAGCCCGGCGAGGGCCCGAGCAGCGACACCGGGTAGCAGGAGCACAGCGTGCAGACGATCACGTTGTGCGTAGTCTCGGTGTTCGCGACGACCTGCAGGTGGTAGCCCAGCCGATCGAAACCTAGCTCCGCCGCGGCCGCGGTGCCGTCGGAGAGCAGCAGGTCACGATACTGCGGGTCGCTCCACGCGCGGGCTACCATCCGGGCACCGTTCACCGGCGAGGCCGACGCGAGCAGCCGGGTCAGGAACTCGTCGATCTCGTCGTCGCTGGTCAGCCCGGCGGTGATCAGCCGTTCCTCGAGCCGGCGCGTCCGCGCGGCAGCCGGCAGGTCATCATGGCTGGTCAAGGTAGGACTCCCACAAGTCGACGGTCACGGTGTGGTCACCGCTCCCCCACAGGTCGGCGGCTGGAAAACGGACCGCGTAACACGTCTCCACCCGCGGCGGGTCGATGCCGCGGGCGCTGTCGTCGGGCACCGGCCAACGGCCGAGGGCCGCGATGATCACCCCGGTGTGCCCGCGCACGTACCGCGGCACCCGCGTGTGGTGGTCCGGGTCCCCGGTCCGCACCCGGACCGTGCTGCCCGGCGGGTAACTCACGGTCCTCCGCCATTTCCGGGCCCTTCTCGGTAACGAGCATTTCGATCGCACCGAGCCAGCGCTCGTAGTACGACGCCGCGAGGTAGTCTTCGGGCGGCAACCGCTCGATCGCGTCCCGCAGCTCGTCGGTGTTGAACACGCCGCGTCGCCGCAGCATCGTGGCCAGCGCGTACACTCGCGCCTCCCAGTCGGCGGCGAACGGCGGCCCATCGTCCTCGCCGACCGGCACCGGGCCGAACCCGGTCTGGCCGCCCATGTCATGAACACGGCTCACGTTCGTGACCCTAACAGCCAGATCGTTATTTATCCCGAACGGGCCGTGGTGCGTGCCCCGGCGACCGCCGGACGCGCCCGGTCCGGGCCCCTTTTTCCGGGACCAGCCCAGATGTTACTTATTGCTTCATGACAACAAACAGCGGACTCCGCAGCAGGCAGTGGTTCGGCGCGACCGGACGGGCCGGGATGGGCCACCGGTCCTGGATGCGCAGCCAGGGGTTCACACCCGAGGTCTTCGACGGCCGTCCGGTCATCGGCATCGCCACCACCTGGTCGGAGCTGGCACCGTGCAACGTCCACCTGCACCGGGTGGCCGAATCGGTCAAGCGCGGGGTCTGGCAGGCGGGCGGGTTCCCGCTCGAGTTCCCGGCCATGGCGCTGGGCGAGACGCTGCTGCGGCCCACGGCCATGCTGTACCGGAACCTGCTGGCGATGGAGGCCGAGGAGCTGATGCGGGCCAACCCGCTGGACGGCGTGGTGCTGCTGTCCGGGTGCGACAAGACCACGCCCGGGCTGCTGATGGCCGCGGCCAGCGTGGACCTGCCCGCGGTGATGGTCACCGGCGG
>JBAUAY010000257.1:0-1523 GCA_049676235.1 Streptosporangiaceae bacterium | reverse complement strand
GGCCGCGGCGGCGCGGCTGGCGGCCGAGGAAGACGTTCTCCGCCACGGTGAGGCCGGGCACCACCATGGAGTGCTGGAACACGGTCGCGATGCGCGCACGCCACGCGGCGACGTCGCCGAGCGAGGGCGCGGGCTGGCCTTCGAAGGTGACTTCGCCCGCATCCGGTGCGGCGATGCCGCTCAGGATGGAGACCAGCGTGGACTTGCCCGCGCCGTTACGGCCCACTAGGCCGAGGCACCGGCCGGGATACAGGCTCAGCCCGACGCCGCGCAGGGCGTGCGTGCTGCCGAACCGCTTATGAATGCCCGCCGCGCTCGCCGCCGGGATCTCGGCGGCGAGCGCGGCAGGGATGTCCTGTTGGCTCATCTAGTCAGGCGGCCGATGAGCTGCAGTCGCCGCCGTGTGCGTTGCCGTAGACGTTGCCCCAGAGCTGGCCATTGCCGACGGGGGTGGTGGTCACCGTGCTGGGCAGGCCGTCGACCGGGCTGACGGTCAGCGTCTGCGAGGCCTTGGTCACGAACGGCGCCACGATCGGGTCGCCGAGGTTGGTGTCCCCGGCGTAGCTGACCATCTGCAACGTGGGCGCGCCGCCGCCGGGCTGGCCCGCGCTCAGCTTGACCCCGTTGGCCGCGTCGAGCGCGTACTTCAGCGCCCAGTAGGCGTACAGGTTGGCCGGCTGGGACTGCGAGGCGCTGAGCGTGCCGTTGCCCACGTCGCACATCTCGAACGGCACCCCGTCGTCGCTGACCACGAGCACCTTGCCGGTCAGGCCCTTGGACTTAAGCAGCGGGAGGATGCCGGTGTCCGGGCTCGACCACTGGGAGTAGATCGCCTTGAGCTGGCTGCCGTAGGCGTTCACCGCGTTCTGCGCGTCCGTCACCGCGGTGCCTTCGGTCCAGACCGTCGGGTCCTTCAAGATGTGCACGCCGGGGTCGTTCGCGGCCATGCACTGGTTGAAGGCGTTGGTCCGGTCGGCGCCGTTGGAAGAGGTCAGGTCGCCCTCGAGGTCCAGCACGTAACCGGACTTGACCTTGGAGCTGATGAGGGCGCAGGCGTCCATTCCGTAGTTCGTGTTGGACGCGCGCACCACCATGTACACCTTGCCGACGCCGACGATCGTGTCGACGGACACCAGCTGGACGTGGTGCGCGGCCGCGTAGCTGATCGCCGGGCCCAGGCTGGTCGCGGTCTCCGGGTTCACGATGATCGCCTTGGCGCCCTCGTTGACCAGGTTCTCGATCTGGGTGTTCTGCAGGCTCGCGTTGGCCGCGGCGAGCAGCGGGCCAACCAGCTTGATGTGCAGCTGCTGAGCGTACTGGGTCTCGTAGTTGATGTAGGCGGCCCAGAAGGCCGTGTTGTTGTAGGTGAGGTCAACGCCGATGGCGGTCTGCCCGGTGGCGCTGGCCGAGCCGGTAGACGTCGTGCCGGAGCTCGAACTGCTGGAGCTGCCCGAGCTGCAGGCGGCGATCAGCGTGGCCGCGGCGACGGCGGCCAGTGCGGCGGTGGTAGCGCGGGAGGGACC
>JBAUAY010000256.1:0-2668 GCA_049676235.1 Streptosporangiaceae bacterium | reverse complement strand
CCGCTCGAATTCGGCGGCGACCTCGCGCATCACGTGGATGGCCTCGGCCTCGAGCACGTCAAGCTGGGACAACTGGTAATCAGGACGCATTCGTGACTTCCCGGATCGCTTGCAGCAGAACGCCCGCAACCGCGGGCCGACACACCAGGATATCTGGCATCAGCAGGTCAGCTTGGTTGTAGGCGAGCGCGGAGGAGTCGATGCGGGACGCGTGGAACCCGGCCGCCCGCGCCACCGCGACGGGAGCAGCGGTGTCCCATTCGTAGAACCCGCCACCGTGCACGTATGCGTCCACCTCGCCATCGACCACGGCCGCCACCTTAGCTCCCGCTGACCCCAGGGGGACCAGTTCAGCATCAATAAGATCGGAAATATCCCGAACGAACTGGGGTGCACGCGTCCGGCTCACCACGATGCGGATCCGGCCGGACGCCCCGCCGGCGCCGGCGGAACATTGCTGTTGTTCGGTGGCGGTGGACAGGACCTTGCCCTGGGCCGGGAGCGCGACCGCGCCGGCCGTGAGGTCGCCGGGGCCGCCGGGGCCGCTTCTTTCCCACAGGGCCACGTGGACGGCCCAGTCGGTGCGGCCTGGCTCGCCGAACTCCCTGGTCCCGTCGAGCGGGTCGACGATCCAGACCCGGCGCGCGTCCAGCCGCGCCGGGTTGTCGGCGCCCTCCTCGGAGAGCGCGACGTCGCCGGGACGCCGGTCCGCCAGCTCCCGGGTGAGGAACTCGTGCGACAGCCGGTCGCCCGCCTTGCGCAGCACGTCCGGGTCCCCGCCGTGAGCGCGCAGGTCGAGCAGCCGCTGACCGGCCTGGTCGGCCAGGTCGCGGGCGAGCGTGTGATCGTCGCCGGTCATGTAGGCAGTTCCTCGGGCCAGTCGGTGTGGTAGATGTTCTGGGCGTCGGCCAGGCCCTTGCTGACCAGTGTCTCGGTGGCGTCGGCGCAGCGGTCGATGAACAGCGGCAGGTCTTTGCGTTCGGCCGGGCTGAAGTCACGCAGCACGTAGGCGGCGGCCTCCATCCGGCCCGGCGGCCTGCCGATGCCGAACCTGACCCGGTAGTAGTCGCGTGTGCCGAGTGCCTGGGTGATCGAGCGGAGACCGTTGTGACCGTTGTCGCCGCCGCCGAACTTCAGCCGCAGCGCGCCGAACGGAATGTCGAGCTCGTCGTGGATGACCACGAGCCGGTCCGGCGGGATCTTGTAGAACGCGGCCAGCGCCGCGACCGGCCGGCCTGACAGGTTCATGTACGAGCGCGGCCGGGCCAGCGTGACGGGAACCTCGGCGAGCCGGCCCTCGGCGATGTCGTTACCCGACCGGTGCGCTTTGAAGCGCACCCCGGCCCGCTCGGCGAGCAGGGCCGTCACCATGTACCCGGCGTTGTGCCTGTTGCCCGCGTACTCCGGCCCCGGGTTGCCGAGGCCGGCGATGATCCAGCGTTCCCCGGTCAGCCGGCCTGCGCCCCTTCGCTGTCGGCCGCCGTCTCAGCCAGCCCCTCCGGCACCTCCGGTGCCTCTTCGTCCTCCTCGGGCTGCTCCGCGGCCGAACGGGCGATGACGGCCAGCACTAGCGTCTCCGGCTCGACCTGCAGGCTGACGCCGGGCGGCAGCTTCAGGTCGCTGGCGTGCACCGCCTGGCCGATCTCCATGCCCTCGACGTCGACGTCGATGCCCCGCGGGATGTTCGTGGCCTCAGCCTCCACCGGGATCTGCACGATCTGCTGGTTGAGCATCCCGTCGCCGGGGGCGATCTCGCCGGTGACCCGGATCGGCACCTCGATGGTGACCTTCTCGCCGCGACGGACCAGGATCAGGTCGACGTGCTCGATGAGCCCGGTGAGCGGATCCCGCTGCACGGCCTTGGGCAGCGCGATCTCGCTGCCGTTCGTGAGGCCCTCGAGGCGCAGCAGGGCGTTCGACGTCCTCAGCGCCCGCATCAGGTCATGCCCGGGCAGGGTCAGGTGGCGGGTCTCCGTGCCGTGCCCGTACAGCACGGCGGGCACCCGGCCCTCGCGGCGGGTACGGCGGGCAGCGCCCTTGCCGAACTCATCACGAGTCTCGGCGGCGATCTTGACCTCGGGCACGGTACTTTCTCCTCACCTCAACGTGCAATGCGCGTTCGAAGTGTAGCCGAGAACGCGACGCGGTGCGGATGCGGGCGTTTCCCGCGTCCGGCCGCACAGATCATCGCGCGATCTCAGCTCTGGCCGTCGAACAGGCTGGTGACGGAGCCGTCGCTGTATACCTCGCTGATCGCCCGGGCCAGCAGGGGCGCGATCGACAGCACGGTGAGCTTGTCGAACCGCTTTTCCTGCGGCACGGGCAGCGTATTCGTGATGATGATCTCGCTGATCTTCGAGTTCTTCAGGATGTCCACGGCCGCACCCGACAGGACGCCGTGCGTGGCCGTGGCGATGACCTGTTCTGCGCCCTGCTCGAACAGGGCCTCCGCGGCCTTGGCTATGGTCGCGCCGGTGTCGATCATGTCGTCGACCAGGATGCAGGTGCGGCCGGCCACCTGCCCGACCACCTCGAACATCCTGACCTGGTTGGCCATATCCGGATCGCGCCGCTTGTGGATGATGGCCAGCGGGCAGCCGAGCCGGTCGGTCCACCGTTCGCAGACCCGGACCCGGCCGGCGTCGGGCGCGACCACCGTGACCTGGCT
>JBAUAY010000255.1:0-6064 GCA_049676235.1 Streptosporangiaceae bacterium | reverse complement strand
ATCCAGCCGGACGCCATCGTGGCCCGCTCAGACCGGCCGATCAACGCGAACCTGAAACGCAAGATAAGCCTGATGTGCGACGTGGACGAGGAGGCCGTGGTCTCCGCGCCGGACGCGCCGTCGATCTACGACATCCCCAAGGTGCTGCACGCCGAGGGCCTGGACGCCTACGTGGTGCGCAGGCTCGGCCTGCCGTTCCGCGACGTGGACTGGAGCAAGTGGGACGATCTGCTGCGCCGGGTGCACCGGCCGGCCCATAGCATCACGATCGCCCTGGTCGGCAAGTACGTGGACCTGCCCGACGCGTACCTGTCGCCGGCCGAGGCGCTGAAGGCGGGCGGCTTCGCCAACGACGCGCAGGTGAACATCCGCTGGGTGATCAGCGACGCCTGCGAGGAGCCGGAAGGCGCGGCCGCCGAGCTCGAGGGCGTGGACGGGGTGCTGATCCCGGGCGGGTTCGGGGTCCGCGGCATCGAGGGGAAGATCGGCGCGATCAGATACGCGCGCGAGCACGGCCTCCCCATCCTGGGCTTGTGCCTCGGCCTGCAATGCATGGTCATCGAGGTGGCCCGCGACCTAGCCGGGCTGACCGAGGCGGACAGCGCCGAGTTCAACCCGGATACGCCGTACCCGGTGATCGCCACCATGGCCGACCAGGAAGACGTGGTGGCGGGGGAGCGGGACATGGGCGGCACCATGCGCTTGGGCCTGTACCCGGCCGCGCTGCAGCCGGGCACCCGAGTGGAGGAAATGTACGGCAGCACCCTGGTGGAGGAGCGGCACCGGCACAGGTACGAAGTCAACAACGCGTACCGGGCGGTGCTCGAGCAGGCGGGCCTGGTCTTCTCCGGCCTCTCGCCGGACGGTCACCTGGTGGAGTTCGCTGAGCTGAGCGAGCACCCGTTCTTCGTGGGCACGCAGGCTCACCCGGAATTCCTGTCCCGCCCGACCCGGCCGCATCCGCTGTTCAGCGGACTGATCGCGGCCGCCCTGGCGCGGTCCAAGGCGGTCAATGCGGCCGCCAGCGCGCGCGCCGTGGCCAGCGCATGAACATGACGGACGAGATTGCGCACTGGCCGGTCGTCTCCTCGGCCGAGACGTTCCACGGCCGGCTGGTCACCGTACGGACCGACAAGGTCCGCATGCCCGACGATGAACTCGCCGAACGGGAGTTGGTAATTCACCCCGGCGCAGTCGCGGTGCTCGCCCTCGATGACGCCCACCAGGTCCTTCTGATCAGGCAGTACCGTCATCCGGTGGGCCGGCTGCTCTGGGAGATCCCGGCTGGCCTGCGCGACGTCGCCGGAGAGTCGCCGTGGGCCTCGGCGCAGC
The DNA here is from genome assembly GCA_049676235.1 of Streptosporangiaceae bacterium. GTDB lineage: Bacteria > Actinomycetota > Actinomycetes > Streptosporangiales > Streptosporangiaceae > Palsa-504. Next base: position 4,732 of record JBAUAY010000255.1, on the reverse strand, counting down.
GGGAACTGCTCGAGGAGACCGGCTACCGGGCACGGGACTGGCGGCTGCTCGCCGACTATTACTCCTCGCCCGGCTTCAGCACCGAGCGCCTGCGCGTCTTCCTGGCCCGTGACCTGGAATTCGTCCCGGTCGCCGAACGTGACTTCGTGCCTAGGGACGAGGAGGCTTATCTGCTGGTGGCCTGGCTGTCCCTGGACGAGGCGGTGCGCAAGGTTTTCGCCGGTGAGCTGCACAACGGGGTCGCGGCCCTGGGGATCCTGGCAGGGTATGCTGCCAGGTCAGAGGGGTTTGACCGGCTTCGTCCGGCCGATGCTCCCGAAGAGCAATGACGCTCTCGAGTCTGGAAGGACCGCCATGAAGGTTGGAATCCCCGGGGAAATCAAGAACCACGAGTACCGCGTGGCGATCACGCCCTCCGGCGTGCACGAGCTGGTTCGCGGCGGTCATCAGGTGGTCATCGAGTCCGGGGCCGGGGAGGGGTCGTCCATTCCGGACGAAGACTTCACCACGGCCGGCGCGAAGATCCTGCCGACCGCGGATGACGTGTGGAGCGAGGGTGACCTGATCCTCAAGGTCAAGGAACCGATCGAGCAGGAGTACCACCGGATGCGCGTCGGCCAGGTCCTGTTCACCTACCTCCACCTGGCCGCGTCCAAGGCCTGTACCGACGCGCTGCTCAGCTCGGGCGTCACCTCGATCGCGTATGAGACCGTCCAGTTGCCTGACGGGTCGCTGCCGCTGCTCGCCCCGATGTCCGAAGTCGCCGGCCGGATGGCGCCGCAGGTCGGCGCGCACCACCTGCAGCGGGACGGCGGCGGGCGCGGGGTGCTGATGGGGGGTGTGTCGGGCGTGTACGCGGCCAAGGTAGTCGTGCTCGGCGCGGGAGTCTCGGGCATGAACGCGGCCGCGATCGCGCTCGGCATGCAGGCCGAGGTGCTGCTGGTGGACCGGAACGTCGCCAGGCTCCGCCAGGCGGACGCCATCTACCAGGGGCACTGCCAGACGGTCGCGTCCAACACCTACGAGATCGAGCGTGCGGTCGTCGACGCGGACCTGGTGATCGGCGCCGTGCTGGTGCCGGGGGCCAAGGCACCCCGGCTGGTCACCGACGAGCTCGTGTCCCGGATGAAGCGGGGTGCGGTCCTCGTCGACATCTCGATCGACCAGGGCGGGTGCTTCGAGGGATCGCGGCCCACCACGCACGCGGATCCCACCTACCGGGTGCACGACGCGCTGTACTACTGCGTGGCGAACATGCCGGGTGCCGTCCCGCACACGTCCACCTACGCGCTGACCAACGTGACGCTGCCCTACGTGGTCGAGATGGCCAACCGCGGCTGGCGCGACGCGCTCCGCGCCGATCCGGCTCTGGCCTTGGGGTTGTCCACGCACGCAGGCCAGCTGACCTGCGAGCCGGTCGCCGAAGCGCACGCGCTGCCCTACATCCCGGCCAGCCAGGTCCTCAACTGAGCCAGCCGCCGGTACCCTCCACGCTGGCCGCGCTCACGCTGGCTGACGCGGTCCGCGGCTACCTGGAGTACCTGGTCGTGGAGCGCGGGCTGGCGGCGAACACGGTCGAGTCTTACCGGCGAGACTTGCGCCGGTACTCCTCGGTGCTCGCCGGCCACGGCAAGACCGGGCTGGGTGACGTCACCCCGGCCGACGTGGCCGAGTTCCTGGCCTCGCTGCGCGAGGGCGACGCCGAGCACGTGGCGCTGGCGGTCAGCTCGGCGGCGCGGGCCGTGATCGCGGTCCGCGGCCTGCATGCGTTCGCGGTCGCCCAGGGCCTCGCCGGCACCGACCCGGCTCGCGAGGTCCCGCCGCCGTCGCCGCCCAGGCGGCTACCCAAGGCGATCACCCTGGAAGAAGTGGAATGCCTGCTGGCCGCGTCAGGCCCCGGCCCTGACGAGCCCGGTCCCGGCGGCACCGACCCTCGGCTGCTCCGGGACCGGGCGCTGCTGGAGTTCCTCTACGGGACCGGGGCGCGCATCTCCGAGGCGACCGGGCTCGATATCGATGAGCTGCACCTGAGCGCCGGCCCGCATTCCGCAGAGGACCCCGTGGTGCGGCTGGTCGGCAAGGGCAGCAAGCAGCGGGTGGTGCCGGTGGGCAGCTACGCCGTGCGGGCGCTCCAGGCGTACCTAGTCCGAGCCAGGCCCGCCCTGGCCGCGGCGTCTCGCCGCGTGTCGGTCAGCCCGGCAGTGTTCCTGAACGCCCGCGGCGGCCGCCTCACCCGGCAGGGTGCCTGGGGCGTGCTGCGCGCCGCCGCCGCCCGGGCCGGGCTGGATCCTGTACCCGGCGTGTCACCGCATACGCTTCGGCACTCCTTCGCCACGCACCTGCTTGACGGCGGCGCCGACATCAGGGTGGTCCAGGAATTGCTCGGTCATGCATCGGTCACCACCACCCAGGTCTACACCCTGATCACGGTGGACAGGCTGCGCGAGGTTTACGCGTCGTCGCACCCGCGTGCCCTCGGCTGATCCGGGACTCGTCAGCGGAAGTGACGGGTGAGCTCATTGGCGTAATCGCGGCCCAGGGTGTCCTTGTGATCGATGATCCACCGGCTCAGCGCGGTGTCGCCGGTGGTGAGGCCGCTGGTATCGGCTAGGCCGTCCGCCATCCCCTGGTATTCGTCGACGGTGAGCAGGGTGTCACGAAGCGCCAGGCCGAGCAGGCGGGCAGCGGGCGGGATGAGCGCCCCGGGCACGCGGATGATCTGGCTGCGGCTGCCCACCGCGTCCTTGATGGTCCGGACCAGGTCGATGAAGGCAGGCCGTTCGGGTCCTACCGCGTCGATGGTCTCGGTCGTCGTGGAATTCCCGGCCCGCACGCACAGCTGGGCCAGGTCGTCGACGTGAACCGGGCGAATGCGATATTCGCCGGTGCCGCCGACGGCGAACACCGGCAGGTGACGCAGCAGCCAGGCGATGTTGTTGATCAGGACGCCGTTGCCGCCGAACAAGATGGCCGGCCGCATCACGGCGTGCGAGACGCCGAGATCGCGCAGCGCCTGCTCCACCGCCGCCTTGCCGCGGAAATAGGGGTACGGCGAGTCGAAACTCGGGTTCGTGATCGACACGTGCACGATCCGCCGCACGCCCGCCTCGACGGCGGCCTGGAACAGCACGCGCGAACGGGCCACCGCCGCCGGGTGGTCGACATGGCCGTGCGCGAACCGCACCCAGTAGGTGTTGTACAGCGTCCGGGCGCCGCGCAGCGACCTGGCGAGTGCCGCCGGGTCGGCGAAGTCCAGCGGCCTGACCTCAATATCCTCGATGGCGGCGCCCGCCGGGGTTTTTGGGGCCCGGTTGGGATGGCCGGTGAGGGTCCGCACCCGGCGGCCCGCAGCCTGCAGCTCGCTCGCGATGGCCGCGCCGGAGTAGCTGAACGCCCCGGTCACCACGTCGAAACCGTCGTCGCTTGCGGTCACCGCCGCTCCTGGATTCTGGTCACGAGCTTGGTGAGAGTCTGGCCGAGCGGAGCGTCGAGAGTCGCGGTGGCGTACGCGTCGCCGCGGGTGGCGCCCTGGTTGACGATCACGATCGGGCGCTGCTGCCTGGCCGCGTGCCGGACGTAACGGAACCCGGACATCACGGTGAGCGACGAACCCAGGACGACCAGCGCGCTGGACCTCTCGACCAGCGCGTAGCAGGCTTCCGCCCGCGGCCTGGGCACGTTCTCGCCGAAGAACACCACGTCCGGCTTGAGCACGCCGTGGCACGCGGAGCAGTCGGCGACCTGGAACGACCCGATGGCCCCCTCGTCCAGGTCGGCGTCGCCGTCGGGCTTGACCGAGGTGGCCAGATCCGCGTCCCAGCCGGGGTTGGCGGCCTCGAGCCGCCGGCCGAGCTCGGTCCGCGGCGTCCGCTGCCCGCATGACAGGCAGATGACCCAGTGCAGGCTGCCGTGCAGTTCGGTCACCGCCGACGCCCCCGCCGCCTGGTGCAAGCCGTCCACGTTCTGGGTGATGATCCCGGTCAGCAGCCCGCGGCGGCTCAGTTCGGCCACGGCGCGGTGGCCGTCGTTCGGGACTGCCCGGGCGATGTGCCGCCAGCCGAGGTAGCTGCGGGCCCAGTACCTGCGCCGGGCGGCGGCGCTGCCGGTGAAGGCCTGGTAGGTCATCGGCGTCGACCCAGAGATCCGCCGGGCCAGGCCGGTGGGACCCCGGTAATCGGGGATGCCCGACTCGGTGGACAGCCCGGCGCCACTCAGGATGAGCACGCCACCGGAGGTGACCACATCGGCCAGCATGCCGAACGATCCGGTGTTTCTCCCCTCGGCCAGCTGGGTCACGTTGGTACTCAGAGCGCGGCTGCCCTGATCGCCTGGGACACCGTCGCCGCGCCCTCCTTGTCGTACAGGATCGTGTAGTGGTTCATCCCCGGCACGACCTGCGGCCGCAGCGCTGGGACGCGTTCGGCCCACGCCGCCACGACCTCGTGCGGAATCAGCGGCGGCGGCTCGCCGAACATCCCGGCCGGCGCGGTCAGCAGTGGCGTCGGCCTGGTCAGCCGGCCGAGCGCGTCCGCGAACGGCTTCTCCGCCGCCACCTCGCGGCCGTCGGCGCGGACCGCCTCCCCGACGGCACGGGACCGCAGCTGGCCGGGCTCGCCGGTCAGGTCGTAACGCACGTACGCCTCGACATCGGAGGTCCAGTGACCGGCCAGCGCCGGGTGGCCCCGCCAGAAATCCAGGTACGCCTCGGTGCTCGGGAACGTCTGCTCCAGCC
>JBAUAY010000254.1:0-2149 GCA_049676235.1 Streptosporangiaceae bacterium | reverse complement strand
AGCCTGTCCCGAAAGTGGTGTGCCCCGGAGACCTCAAGGGCAAGGTCGGCACTGTCATGTACTGCTCGCTCACGGCGCAAGGGTCTACCACTGCTTACCCCGTGAAGCTGCAGGTGGACTCGATCAGCGGAACCCAGGCTCACTTCCACATCGAGGTCAGCTAGACGCCAGGTCACTTCACCACACCAGGCTGAGGGCCTCCCGAGCCGCTTGAGGTGCATGGAGCTCTTGGCGTCTGAGACTCGCCATCACCGCGCCCAGTTGAACCTGATCATCACGCCGTCGGGCGGCGGAGCAGTGGGAGCGGTGGTGGTGCAGGTATAAGAGCGCGCGTCGATGAGCGCCATGGAGGTCTGCGCGCCGTGCGCGAGCTGGAAGTTACCGAAGCTCAGTTCCGTTCCCGCTGGCATCACCGCGGGATTGATCACTACGGCCTGGACCGGACCGGGATCAGCTGGGCTCCCCGGGAACGACATGAGCCGCGCCCAGCCGGCCGGGGCCGGATCGGAGGAGCAGAAGCTGCCCACCGTGACCATGGCGCGGATGCCATCTCGCGCGAGGTCGCTCTGCAGGGTGCCCGGCTCAATTAGCACATTCGGGTTGATGGTCAGCGTGGCCGTTCCGTTGGCGTTACTGACCAGCGTGAACGCCGCGGTGCGGATCGTGCCCGTGGCGTGCGCCGACGGGGAGCCCGTCAGCCCGAGGCTCAGTGCGACACCCGCCCCGACGACTCCCGTCGCCGACAGGCCGACGAGAGCCCGACGTGTGAGGGAACGACGGCGGCGGCGGTCGCCCTGCCGCATGATTTCGGCGGCGGCGAGCGGCCGGGCCTGGCCGGCAGCGTCATCGGCCATCCGCTGGAGTTCGCTGGTCAGCTCAGACACTGGGATTACCTCCTGGCTAGTTACTCGGTTACCGGGGTGGCCGTTTCTCGCAGGTAGGGTGCGAGGGCGGCCCGGCCCCGGGCCAGCCGCGCCTTAACCGTCCCGGCCCGCACTCCGGTCTCGGCTGCGATCTGATCGACCGTCAGGTCGCACAGGTGGTACAGGACCAGCCGCACGGCGCTGTTCAGCGGAAACCTTGCGCAGGGCGTCGCTGAACGCGACCCGGTCCGGGGTGGGCCCGGCGGTGGACTCTGGCCGGGCAGCCAGCGACCCGAGCCGGGTGCCGTCGCGGGCACGGCGCCACCGCGAGACCGCGATGCGCCAGGCCGTGACGCGGACCCAGGCCTCGGGCGCTCCGTTCCGGTCGATCTTGCCGCGGCGCGCCCAAGCCCGCACGAACGCCTCCTGCACGGCATCCTGAGCCTCGGATTGATCGCCGATCATCGCGTAGAGCTGCCCTACCAGCCGCTGGAAGCTCACGGCGTAGAGGTCGGCGAATTCCTCACGCTCCACTGCATCTCCGCCTTTCCCGGGGAAGCCGGGCCGCCCGGTCATCTGGCCTGTCACTATGAATACCTACGGGAGCAATGGCTGGTTGCACGCAACACCGCCCGAACATGGGATATCGGGCGCGACTGGCGCCGCGTCAGCCACCATCAACGCGGTCCCGGCAGTCGGTCGGTTAACAGCCTCTCGGCCGTGGTTCTTGCCCGCCATTCGTTGTACGTCTCCAGCCCGAGGCCGCGATGTTGCCCTCGCCGACCGGGACCTAGGCAGTGGCGCCTTCTCCACCCGTTGGATCTGACCCGCCAGGAATCAGGGCCGGGTTAGTCGCGGGCACGGAAGGTGCCTAGTCGGGACGATCTCGACTAGGCCGTCATCGGCGAGGTGGCGCAGCGTCTTGGCGACCGTATGCGGGCTACCCCGTACTGCTGCGCGAGGTCGGCGTGGATTCCCCGAAACAGGCAGCAACCGCAGTCCCGGCGGGTCGCTGCCTGGACAGCATCCCGAACTAAGCGCGGCAGGGCCAGGTCACAGGCCGAAGGTGCAAGAGTCGTGCCGGGCTTGTGTCCGGGGATGGCCCGCTGAGCGCACGTGTCCGGCCCCTCCAGCCTAAGCGTGACTGTTTTCGTAGGTCGTTAGTCCAGATCCTTGTCTGGTGCTGTCGCGTTGCTGGGGGGTGTGTGCGGTGCGCTGGCCGCCGGGGGTTGGTGAGCCGCATTGGGGGGACAATGTGGTGCCGCCAGCAGGGCGCAGGCCGGGAC
>JBAUAY010000253.1:0-3838 GCA_049676235.1 Streptosporangiaceae bacterium | reverse complement strand
GGGACCTCATCGTGGTCGACACCCCGCCGAGCCGGTCCGCGCTCGACTTCCTGGACGCGCCGCAGCGGCTCAGCCGGTTTCTCGACGGCCGGCTGATCCGGCTGCTGACCGTCCCGGCCAAGGCCGGGATGTCCTACATGAAGGTGCTGAACGCCGGGTTCGCCATGATGACGAGCGCGCTGACCAAGATCCTCGGTGCGCAGGTGCTCAAGGACGCGCAGACGTTCGTCACCGCGTTTGACACGATGTTCGGCGGTTTCCGCGAGCGGGCCGAGGGGACGTACCGGCTGCTGCAGGCTCCGGGCACCGCGTTCCTTGTGGTCGCCGCGCCGGAACCGGATGCGCTGCGCGAAGCGTCCTACTTCGTCGAGCGGCTCGACGCTGAGCGCATGCCGCTGGCCGGGCTCATCCTCAACCGCGTGCACACCTCACCCGCCGGACGGCTGAGCGCCGCACGGAGCCTGGCCGCGGCCGAGACCCTGGAAATGCAGGACCGACCGAACGAACCTGGGGTGTCAGCCCCGCGCTACACGATCGCCGTCGCGGCGCTGCGGATGCACGCGGAGCGGATGCAGCTCGGCAAACGGGAACGACGGCTGGCCGAGCATTTCACCGCGGCCCACCCGGCGATTCCCGTCGCCGAGGTGGCCGCGCAGCCCGAGGATGTCCATGACCTAGCCGGTCTGCGGGTGATCGGCACGATACTGTCCCAGCAGGGCTCGTAGCCCTGCTGGGACAGCATGAACGTCCTTGATCGGATGTGATCTTGGCTGAGATGCGGCCCGGCGACGCTGCCTAGGCCGCTGCTGAGCTGCTTTGCTCAGCCCTGCTACTTAGCTCTGCACCTCAGCTGGCGACGAGTTCGTCGATGGACTGCCGCTCGTACTCGTCGCGGGCGCGCTCAAGCAGCTCGCGCCACGAGGTCACGTCGGGCCGCCGACGGAGCAGCGCGCGACGCTCCCGCTCGGTCATCCCGCCCCAGACACCGAACTCGATCCCGTTGTCGAGCGCGTCCGCAAGGCACTCCGTGCGAACCGGGCAGCCCCGGCAGATCAGCTTGGCGCGGTTCTGCGCTGCGCCCTGAACGAACAACTCGTCAGGGTCGGTTCCTTTGCATGCGGCGCGTGTGGTCCAGTCAGTGATCCACATGTGCCCACTCCTCTTGATCGTCGAGCATGGACGCTCGACGGTCGTCTCGATGGGGTTGCGATCCCGAGGCCAGTGCGTGCGGCCGCCCTGCCACGGTTATCTGTTCGTGATCCAGCAACTTACGGAAGTCCGGCCGGGATGCCAAGACCCCGGCATGGCCATTTACCAAATAGTTCTCACGAGCTATATGGAACCTCAAAAATAGTCACTCTCTGGATACGTTCATGTTCCTGTCGTTACCCTGACCGCCCGGTATGCCGCCGACGGTTACTTAGGGTAAGAATTCCGATTTATCTGTGACCGGTGATCTTATGCGTTCCGGGGTAGGGTTACGAGTTCAAGGTTCGGTACGAAGGCACGGGTTACTTGCCGGCGCGGCGTACGCTAAGTCGCGTGCAGCGCGGAGAGACGATTTTCACCCGGACGAGCGTACTCGGACGCCTGGTCGCCTTCGCGGCGGTCGGCGGGGTACTCGCCGCCGCCCTGGTCGTTCCCATCGTGGCCACCACCGGGGTCCTGGTCAGGAACCAAGCTGACAAGTTCACCACCCTCACACTGAGCGACCAGGGCCTCCCGCAGCGTTCGGAGATCTTCGACCGGTACGGTCACTTCCTCGCCTACGTGTACGGCGTCGACGTGCCTTACTACAACAGTGCCGACAGCGCGAGCGCGCTCCAGTACTTCGGCTGGGACCGGCAGCCGGTCGGCTACAACCAGATCGCGCCGAACATGGTGAACGCTCTCGTGGCCATCGAGGACTCCAGGTACTGGGTGCACGGCGCCATCGACCTGCGCGGCACCATCCGCGCGGCAGTGAACGACATCGAGCACAAGCCGGTGCAGGGCGGTTCCACGATCGCGCAGCAGTACGTGAAGAACGTGCTCCTGCTCCAGGCCGAGATGGCGAACAACTCCCAGGCCGTGCAGGCCGCGGCCGCGGATACGCTGAACCGCAAGCTGAACGAGCTGCGGATGGCGGTGGCCGCGGAGCACCAGCAGTCCAAGCAACAGATCCTGGCCGGATACCTGAACGACGCCTACTTCGGTCACAACGCCTACGGGATCGAGATCGCCGCCGAGACTTACTTCGGCATCAGCGCGGCGCAGCTGTCGGTAACCCAGGCGGCCACCTTGGCCGGCATCGTCGAGAACCCGACGGCATATGACCCGATCCTGCACCCCGCGATGGCCCTCCAGCGGCGCAATACGGTGCTGGCCCGGATGGCCCAGACCAACAACGGCCTTACCGCGGCGCAGGCTCAGATCGACGAGGCCAAACCGCTCGGCCTGAACGTCGCGGAGCCGCAGAGCGGCTGTCAGTCCAGTTCGGTGGGCTCGGCCGGCTTCTTCTGCCAGTACGTGGAGGAGGTCTTCCTGCACGACCCGGCCTACGGCAAGACGCCGATGGCCCGGGCCAAGCTGCTGGCCACCGGGGGCCTGAAGATCTACACCACGCTGAACCCGACGGACCAGCAGGCCACGAACAATGCGGTGAACTACGTCGAGCCCGGCAACAGCAGCTTCTGGAACCCGGGGCGTAACGCGGACGCCGAGGCCGTCGTGGAGCCGGGCACCGGCCAGGTCGAGGCCATCGCCGAAGACAGGCCGTACGGCACAAGCCGAGGTCAGACCGAGATCGACTATGCGGTGAACACCGCCTACGGCGGCAGCGCCGGGGTCCAGACCGGCTCCTCCTCCAAGCTGTTCACCCTCATCACGGCGCTTAAGCAGGGCACGCCGTTCGGCTTCCAGCTGAAAGTGCCGGGCAGCACCACCGTGACCGGCTACACCAACTGCCAGGGCGGCCCGGCTGGCGTTTACCAGGGCCAGGCCGGCGCGTACAACGTGACGAACGCGGAAGGGCCGCAGTCCGCGTCCACCCAGTCCCTGTACACCGGCACCACGCAGTCGGTCAACGTGTTCTACGCCGAGCTCGAGCAGAAGATCGGCTTGTGCAACGTCGTGCACACCGCTGTCGACCTGGGACTGACCAGAGCTGACGGTACGTCGCTGCTCAGCCGCGACAGCGGCCAGGACTCCGCGGACAACATCCCCTCCTTCACGCTGGGTTCGGTCAACGTCTCACCGCTGTCGATGGCATCCGCGTACGCCACCGTCGCGGCTCGCGGCATGTACTGCGCGCCCATCGCGATCGGCAAGATCATCAGCGACAACGGCCACAGCCTCGCGGTGCCGTCGGCCAACTGCCACCGGGCGCTGTCCACCGACGTCGCCGACGCCGTGAACTACATCCTGCAGGGGGTCCTGACCACCGGTACGGCGGCGAACCTCGGTGGCCTGGCCGGCCGCGAGACGGCGGGCAAGACCGGTACCTCCAACGTGGCCAACAACAACGGCACCCCGTACGCCGCCTTCGCCGGCTACACGCCCAGCCTGGTGGGCTACGTCTCGGTGTTCAACCCGATCTCCCCGACCGGCGACACGATGAGCGGCCTGACCGCCTGTTACCGGCTAGAGATCGGCAGCCAGGAGTGTCCGGCCGAGATGTTCGGCGCAAACGCGCCCGGCTCCACCTGGCACATGACGTTCGACCACGCCGACCTCGGGCCGGTCACCTACTTCGTGCCCGTCCCGGCGGACAGCCCGTTCAACAGCATGGGCAACGGCCAGGTCGTCGTCCAGCCGAAGAAGCCCAAGAAGGGCAAGGGCGGCGGCGGTGGCGGCGGTG
>JBAUAY010000252.1:0-4393 GCA_049676235.1 Streptosporangiaceae bacterium | reverse complement strand
CCAGCCGGGCCACCAGGTCCGGCGCGATCGGCGCCCCGCCGTACGCGACCGAGCGGACGCCGGAGACGTCCACGGCGGCGAAGGCCGGCTGGCTGATCGCCAGCCAGTAGATGGCCGGCACCGTGATCATGACGTCGATGTGTTCCTCCTCAATGGCGCGCAGGAACGCGGCGAGCTCGAAGGCCGGCATGACCGCCGCCGTGCCGCCGGTGTACATGGCCAGCAGAAGCTGGCTGTTGCAGCCGGTCACGTGGAACAGCGGCACCGAGATCAGGGTGCGCAGGCTCGCCCCGTCCACAGCTCCGGACAGCGCGCGGCGGCAGGTCTCGGCGTTGGATAGGAAGTTCTCGTGGCTCGTCACCGCGCCCTTGGGGAAGCCCGTGGTGCCGCTGGTGTAGAAAATCGCCGCCGGGGCGGTCGGTTCCTGGTCATCGACCACCAGCGCGGCGCCGTCGGGCAGCGCGGCGCCCGGCGCGAACACGTACGTCGCGCCGGAGTTGGTCACCACGTAGTCGGCTTCTTCCTCGGTGAAGCGGGTGTTGACCGGCACCACGATGGCGTCGGCCAGCACCGCGCCGAAGAAGGCCAGCACCCAGTCGGTGCCGTTGCCCAGCCGGATCGCCACCCGGTCGCCGCGCTGGACGCCCAGCGCGCGCAGCCCGCCGGCCACCCCCGCGGCGCGGTCCCACAGTGAGGCGTAGCTCAGCCGGGGGCCGCCGCCGGTCTCGACGACGGCCTCCGCGGCGCCGCTGGTGTCGACCGAGGCGCGCAGCATCCGCACCAGGTTGCGGGGCAGCCCGTCGTAGCGCTTGATGCCGTCAGGACCGCGGGTGACGCCGGTCATGTCGAAGATGCCGCCCAGCTTGCTACGGTCGGGGCTGCTGCGGTCGGGGAAGGCGGGGGCGCTCACGCCGCACCACCCTGGGCGGGCGTGAAGTAGCGCACCGGGTTCTCGATCAGCATCGTGTCGATCTGCGCCTGGGTGACTCCGGCGTCGAGCAGGGCCGGCAGCACGTCGTCGCTGATGTGCTCGTAGTGCCAGTTCGGTGCGGCGGCGGCGCGCACCTCGTCGTGCGCCGCGCCGAAGTAGTCGATGAAGCAGTTGGCGTCGTGGGCCAGCACCATGCTCGCGGCGTAGCCGCGCGCGGCCAGGGCGGCGACCGTCTTGATCCGTTCGGTCCCTGGATTGAAGATATCCAGTCCGAAACGGTCCATGCCCAGCAGGACCCCGGAGTCGGCCAGCTCGGTGAGGTAGTCCAGGTCGTTGCTGTCGCCTGCGTGCCCGATCATGACCTTGCTCAGGTCGACGCCTTCCTCGGTGAAGATCCGCACCGCGGTCCGGCCGCCCTGGTGCGGGCCCGAGGTGTGCACGGTGATAGGGGCACCGGTCTCGAGGTGCGTGCGGGCGATCGCGCGGGCGATGCGCTCGACGCCGGGAGTCGGTTCGGCCGTCTCCAGGCAGCACTTGAGGAAAGCCGCCTTGACGGCGGTGCCGGCAATGCCTTCGGTGATGTCGTGGGAGAAGTCGGTGACCATCGGCTCGGGGATGTCGATCAGCAACCCGGGCCCGCGATACGCGTACTGCTGGGGCAGCTCCTCGTACACGTACAGGCCGGTGGCGACGATGATATTGACCGGTGTCTGCGCCGCGATCCGCTGGATCCGCGGGATGTAGCGGCCCAGGCCCCAGACGGTGGGGTCGACGATGGTGTGGATTCCCTTGGCGTACAGGGCGTTCAGCTTGGCGATGGCGTCGGTGACCCGCGCCTCCTCGTCCCACCAGCTGTTGCCGTAGTTCTGCACGTGCTCGGTGGAGAGCACGAAGACATGCTCATGCATGAGGGTCTGGCCCAGGCTGCCCAAGTCAACCGGGCCTCGTACGCTCTCGACGACGGCCATGAGATCCCCTTTCCCGACGACGCTGTCCGGCGGGAGTGTCTCAGGGCCACTCGGTGGTGTCAACGGTCCCAGGGCCAGGTCGGCCGTTATGATCGCCGCATGCCGGCGCTCGCGGCCGACGACCGGATGATCGTGCTGGCCACCAGCTAGGGGCGGGAGCTGTTCCTCTCCGGGTACCCAGAAGATTAGTTCTGCTGGCCAAATAATTTTGATAGTAAAACAATATATAGTGGCAGCAGGCGGGTTAGGGAGAGGCCGTGACCGAGCAAGCGGGTGGATCGGCGCACTCCGCGCTGTGCCTGCGGCTGATGCAGCTGTTCCCGCGCGTGTCCCGGGGGATGCGGCGCTGGCAGGACCGTTCGGCCCCGCCGACGCAGGCACCGCTGGGACCACGGCACGTGGCCGCGCTCGAGCAGTTGCGCGGCGGCCCGATCACCGTCAGCGAGCTCGCCACCCGGCTGGGCCTGACCCTGCCCACCGTCAGCGGCGTTCTAGCCGACCTGGACCGGGCCGGGCTGGTGGACCGGCGCGCCGACCCTGCCGACCGGCGGCGGACGATCGCCGCGATCGCCCCGGCCCAGAGCGCCCTGGTCGGACAGTGGCTGGACGGCGCGGCCGACCCGCTGGCCCGGGTCCTGGACAAGCTCGCCCCGAGCGAGCAGGCCGCCTTCCTCAAGGCTATGGACCTGCTGGAAACCGAGTTGCGCGCCCAAGACACCCCCGGTTAAAGGTTGGTCAGGGGATCTTGATGACGTGCCAGGTACCTTCGATCCCGTTGCCAGCGACCTGCCCCGGGGCCTTGTCCCCGGCGAAGGTGTAGATGGGGTAGCCGTTGATGGTGACCTGCACGCCGCCGCCGGGCCGGGTGATCATCCCGAGCGGGCCGGGCAGACGCACACCGGCTGGGGCACGGACCGGTGCGGCCAGCGGCGGCCAGGCGCTGGCGCAACTGCCGGTGCAGACTGAGCTGCCGCTGCCCCGCTTGTCCTTGGTGTAGTAGTACAGGGTCAGGCCGCGACTGCTGGCCAGCACGGTCCCGGCGCTGGTGCGGGTGACCTTCAGCGCGGATGTCTGCGCGGTGGCGCCGGAAGTGGCGGATGTCTGCGCCGTGGTGCCGGAAGTAGAGGTCTGGCTGCTGCTTCCGGTCGGGGTGCGGTAAGCGCTGCCCGCCGCGCCTGATGAGTAGGAGCTGGACCCGCAGGCGGTGACGGCCAGGGCCGTGGCGGTCAGCGCGGCCGCCGCCCATCCCAGGTTACGCATCAGGGTTCTCCCTTGGACAGGTCACGTGAACCGGATGCTTCTTTTCTCTGAACGCATATTTCCTGATTCCGGCCGACGCCGTAGGTCAGGTAATAGGCCAGTAAGGAATTCCCGGCGGCGCCGCGGCGAGGCCGCAGCCGTCCCTGCCCTTGCCCGCGACGGGCCCGGCCTGCCGGTCAGGCAGGCCGGGCACCGCCGTGGACACTACGCGTCCGGACGGAGGGCGCGAGATCAGTAGCCGTAACCGCCCTTGGTGCTGGCCGCGGCCGAGGCCGAGGCGGCTGCGCCCACCGGGGGCTTGGCACCGGAGACGGTCATCTCGTACCACAGGCCGCCCGAGAGGTTCTTCCCGTTGCCCTTGGCCTGGCCGGGAGCGGTGTCTCCGGCGAAGGTGTAGAGCGGATGCCCGTCGTAGGTCGCCTGCGTCGTGCCGTCTGACCTGGTGATGGTGCCCAGCGTGCCGGTGACGCCGGACCCGGCGGTGGCCGGGCCCTTGACCGGCGGCCAGAAGGTCGCGCACGATCCGGTGCACTTCGACGTGGTCGAGGTGTCCGGGACGAACCAGTACAAGGTGAAGCCCTTAGAGTTGGTCACTACCTGCTGGCCGCTCATGGTGTGGACGTCCAGGGTGGTCCCGCCCGCGGCCGCGCCGCTGCCGGCCGCGGCCGGGGTGCTGCTCGTGGTGGCCGTGCTGCTGCTTGAGCTGGCGCACGCGGATACGGTCAGCGCGAGGGCGGCCAGTGCGGCGGCGCCCCATATCTTTCGCATTTCGAATTCTCCCCTTCACAGCTCAACTGATCTCAATAAAGATCACGTGCGGACAGGCCCTTCAGTTCAGCTGGTATCGGGCGGCGGCAGCCCGAGCTACCGGCGCTCGTTGGCCGCGGCCCCGGCCGGTCCTACCGCGCCGCGGCGAGATTATCGCCCTCGTGGTCCTTCAGGCCGTCGAAATTCGTGGTCCAGCTCCCAGCTGGCGATTAGCTTCCGCCGGCGGCCGGACGGTCCGGCGGCCGGGCCTGGCGCCGTGACGCAGCCGGGGTCCAGGCCAGCGGGTCGAGGGTGCCGTCGATGGCGGCGCGGGCGACATCGGTGAGGCGGCGGTTGTGGTGGCGGGCGTAGCCCCGCAACCGGGAGAAAGCTTCGGCGAGCCCGGTGCCAGCCCGTTCGGCGATTACGCCTTTGGCCTGCTCGATCACTATGCGGCTGCTCAGGGCGTCGGAGAGCTGCTCGTTCA
>JBAUAY010000251.1:0-4753 GCA_049676235.1 Streptosporangiaceae bacterium | reverse complement strand
TCCTGATCGCCTACGCCCTCGGAATCCCGTACGCCGGGCAGCACGGGGACGACCAGAAGCGATGGGAACAGCGCTTCGGCGACCTGGTCGTCGATCCGGCCGACAGCCTCGGCATGGCACCCGCGCCGCCGGCGAGCCGCCAGGCCCAGCTCGACTGGGCGAAGGCGCTCTGCGACGCCGCCATGGACGCGGCGTCGCGCCGCGGTGTCCGGGTGGCGGTCGCCGTCGTGGACCGCGGCGGTGACCCGATTCAGCAGGACCTGATGGACGGCGGTCCGGCCGGCGGGGTGGCCGTCGCGCGGGCCGTAGCGGGCGCCGCCGCGCTCTTCGACTGCGAAAGCGGTAATCTCGGCTCCCGATTCGGCCCGGCTGATGCCATCGCGGCGCTGGTGGTGCCGCCGGTGCTGAGCCTCCCCGGTGGCCTGCCGGTGCGCGACGCCGGACGCGTGGTGGCCGGCCTCGGCGTCGGCGGCGCCGACCCTTCCAGCTGCGAGGAGATCGCACGAACCGCCCTGGCCGCGTCATGACCGGCGGCGACGCCGGTCCGGTCCGCATCGCCATCATCGGCTGCGGCGCGATCGGGAGCCTGTACGCCGCGCACCTCGCGCGCGTTCCCGGTGTCGAGGTGTGGGCCGTGGATCGCTGGGCCGAGCACGTGGACGTGATCGAGTCGCGCGGCCTGCGGGTCACCGGACTGGCGGACTTCGTCGCCCAGGTCCACGCGAGAACCGACGGCCGTGACCTTCCGGCCTGCGACTTCGGCCTCGTTGCCACCAAGGCGCTGCACACGCGGGCGGCCGTCGAGGGCGCGCGGGCCGCCCTGGCGAACGCCGCCGTCGTCAGCGTGCAGAACGGGCTCGGGAACGAAGAGGTCATCGCCGAGCTCGTGCCGCGCGTCATCCGCGGGAGCATCGTCACGGCCGGCGCGGTCATGGCGCCCGGCGTCGTGCGCTACGACGCACGGGGGGACTCGTGGTTCGGGCCGTTCGAGCCCCAGCCGGCGCCGATGGGTGAGATCGCGCACCTGGCCCGGCTGCTCTCCGAGGGCGGGTTGCGCACCCACGCGCTCGAGGACGCCCGGGGCCCGCAGTGGACGAAAGTCATTTTCAATTCCGCGACGAGCCCTCTGGCCGCGCTGACCGGGCTGTCGGTCGGCCGCGTCTGCACCGACGCCGGGTTGCGCCGGCAGGTCGACGGGCTGGTCACAGAGGGGGTGGCCGTCTGCGAGCGGGCCGGGGTGGTGCTGGTGCGACCGCCGCGGGAGGCGGTGGACGAGGCCATCGCGGAGGCGTATGACCACAAGCCCAGCATGCTGCAGGACGTCCTGGCGCGCCGGGCGACCGAGATCGACGTCCTCAACGGTGGCATAGCCGCCGAAGGGCGGCGCGCCGGAGTCCCCACGCCCCGGCACGACTGCATGGTGGCCCTGGTCAAGGGCCTGGAAAAGTCCTGGTCCGGCTAGCCAGGAAGGACGTGGCCCGGACCGCCGGCGCGGGTCGCCAATTCGTGACCTTTTCAGGGTGGACAACCGATCCCGTATCCCGTAACGTGTTCGAAATGAAAATAACTTTCATGATGTGAGAGTTATGAGGCGGCGGATGAGCGCCACAGGGAGAGCCATGACCGCACCGACTCCACGACAGCCGCTGCTCGACGTCGCCGGCCTGCGCGTGACCTACGGGGGGGTGGTGGCCGTCTCCGACGTGGACCTGCAGATCGCCGAGGGCACCATCTACGGGCTGATCGGTCCCAACGGCGCAGGTAAGACCTCAATGGTCGATGCCCTGACCGGATACACCAGGCCCGCCGCCGGGCGGATCACCTTCGGCGGCCGTGACATCGGCAGCCTGCGCCCCTACCGGCGCGCGCGCCTCGGCCTCGCCCGGACGTTCCAGTCAGTCGAGCTGTTCGACGACCTCACCGTCGACGAGAACCTGCTCGTGGCGAGCGAGCACGTGACCGTTGCCTCGGCGCTGAGAGACCTTTTCCTGCCGCATCGCCCGCCGGACCGGACCGGCGTCGACTGGGCCATCTCGGTCTGCGGTCTGGAGGATATCGCCGACCGCAAACCGTCCGAGATCTCACTCGGTAGGCGCAAGCTGGTGGGTATCGGCCGGGCGCTCGCCCGCCAGCCCCGGCTGGTCCTGCTCGACGAGCCCGCGGCGGGGCTCGACACCGACGAGAGCCTCGAGCTCGGGCGCCGGCTGCGGGCTC
The DNA here is from genome assembly GCA_049676235.1 of Streptosporangiaceae bacterium. GTDB lineage: Bacteria > Actinomycetota > Actinomycetes > Streptosporangiales > Streptosporangiaceae > Palsa-504. The sequence goes on along the minus strand of JBAUAY010000251.1, from coordinate 2,539 downwards.
TGCCGGAAGAGCACGGCGTGACGGTCCTCCTCATCGACCATGACATGGGGCTGGTCCTGTCCGTGTGCGATCACCTCATGGTCCTCGACTTCGGACGACAGATCGCACTCGGGACCCCAGCGGAGATCCGAGATGACCCGCGCGTGATCGAGGCCTACCTGGGAGGACACCATGCCGGCACCAGCCAGTAACGCGAGCACGCCGGGCCACGCCCTCGTCCTGAAGGAGCTGTCCGCTGGCTACCGGGGGGTCCCGGTCGTCCGCGAGCTCAACCTGGAGGTACGTCCGGGTGAGGTCGTGGCCCTGCTCGGCCCGAACGGCGCCGGGAAGACAACGACCCTGGAGACCATCGCCGGGCTCCACCGCCCGATCTCGGGCACGGTCGAGCTGTCAGGCGAGACGATCAGTGGCGTGCCGGCCCACCTCCTCGCCCGCCGGGGCCTCGCGCTCGTGCCCGAGGGTCGCGCCTTGTTTCCCGGGCTCACCGTCCGCGAGCACCTGCGGCTGGCGGTCGGCCGGGGACGAAGGGCCGGCAGCCATGAGGATGAGCTGCTGGAGATGCTTCCCGAGCTGCGTAAGTGCCTGGGACGCAAGGCCGGCCTGCTGTCCGGAGGTGAGCAGCAGATGCTGGCCGTCGGCCGTGCGCTCGTGACCCGGCCGCGGCTGTTGCTCGTCGACGAGATGAGCCTGGGCCTAGCTCCGGTGATCGTCGAACGCCTGATCCCGATCCTGCGCCGGGCCGCCGATGAGCTGGGCGCAAGCGTGCTGTTCGTCGAGCAGCACGTCGCGCTGGCGCTGGAGGTCGCCGATCGCGCCTACGTCCTGACGCATGGCCGGATCAGGCTCGAGGGCGCCGCCGCCGAGCTCCGCGAGCGGCGTGAACTGCTCGCCGCCAGTTACCTCGGGGAGACGGCCGCCTGACGAGGTCGCTTCCAGCCAACCCTGACCGAGGGATTCAACCATCACGAAAGAAGCAAAGATGAAACGTCCCATATGGCTCAGTGCGCTAGCACTCGCCGTAACCGGGCTGGTCGCGGCGGGCTGCAGCTCGAGCAGCTCGAGCACCTCGGGCGGTTCGAGCACGCCCGCGGCCAGCAGCACGACGGCCGCAGCCGCGGCCGGCAGTTCGGTGTTCGGTACCCCCAAGAAGGCGACAGGTACCCCGTACGTCTTCGGGATGATCAACGACGAGACCGGGGCGGTCACCTTCCCCGAGGCACGCCAGGGGTCCATCGCCGCCGCCGACTACGCCAACAACTACCTCGGCGGCATCAACGGGCATCCGATCGTGATCGACAACTGCACCGGCGACGGCACGCCGGCCACCGCGACGGCGTGCGCCAACCAACTGGTGGCCAAGCACCCGATCGCGATCCTCGGTGCGGCCGATGTCGGCGCGCCCGCCTCGATCCCGATCTACGAGCACGCTAACCTGGCCTACCTGGGTGGTATCCCGTTCACCCCGGTCCCCGCGACCGCCCCGAACTCCATCCAGTTCTGGTCGGTCAGCGTCGGCGACAACGCGGCGGCCGCCGTGTACGCGGGCCAGACGCTGCACGTCAAGAGCGTCGCGATCGTATACTTCAGCAACGCCCAGGGCGAGTCGCTGCTGCCCCAGATCACGCCGGTGTTCAAGGCCGCCGGGGTGACGACGATCCATGACATCCCCTTGTCGCCGACGTCGCCGGACCCGAGCCCGCAGGCGGCCCTGGTCGAGAGCAGCGGCGCCCAGCTCGCCTACATTGACGTCCCGAACGGCTGCGGCAACGTGCTGAAGGCGCTGAAGACCGTGGGCTACACCGGCAAGCTGATGGGCATCGACCCGTGTGGCGCGCCGCCGGTGATCGCCGCCTCCGCCGGCGGGGCCAACGGCATGTACATCGCCTCGCCGTTCCTGCTGCAGAGCGGGACCAGCCAGCAGGCGCAGCTGTTCCAGGCGGCGATGAAGAAGTGGGCCGCGCCAGGCACGCTGATCGACTCGATCTCCACGGCCGGCTTCGCCACCGTGATGAACGTCCAGCAGGCGATGAGCACGATCTCGGGCACGCCGACGACCAAGACCATCCTGGCCTCGTTCAAATCGGGCACCCACCCGAACTTCCTGTCGCACCCGTATACCTGCGATGGGCAGGCGATGAAGGGCGCCCCCGCGATCTGCAACGACTACTACCTCATGAACCAAATCGAGAACGGGGCGCTCACCCAGCCGAGTTCGACCGAATGGGTGACCTCCAAGGGTTACTTCCCAGGCCTCACCGGCTAACGACCGCGGCGGGTTTAAGGGTCCGTCCGCCCCATGACGGGCGGACCCGGCCGCCGCGCCACGTAGACCGACCCGACGCGAACGAGACACCATGTCCAGCTATTTCCTCTTCCTGATCCTCGGCCTCGGCGCTGGCGCCACCTACGCCATCCTCGGCCAGGGACTCGTGCTCAAGTACCGCAGCGCTGGCGTGGTCGACTTCGCCCACGGCGCCGTGGCGATGTTCATCGCCTACGTCTTCATCAACCTCCGCAGCTTCGGGGAGCTTGAGCTGCC
>JBAUAY010000250.1:0-6840 GCA_049676235.1 Streptosporangiaceae bacterium | reverse complement strand
GGTCGCCTCGACCACGTTGCCGGTGCCGGCCTCGCCCTTGGACCGGATCATCGCCGCGCCCTCGGCGATCCGGCGCAGCGCCTCGCCCAGGTTGGTGGCGCCGCACACGAACGGCACGGTGAACTTCCACTTGTCGACGTGATGCGCCTCGTCGGCGGGGGTGAGCACCTCGGACTCGTCGATGTAGTCGACCCCGATGGCCTGCAGCACCTGCGCCTCGGCGAAGTGGCCGATCCGGCACTTGGCCATGACGGGAATGGACACCGCCGCGATGATGCCGTCGATCATGTCGGGGTCGCTCATCCTGGCCACCCCGCCCTGCGCGCGGATGTCGGCAGGCACGCGCTCAAGCGCCATCACGGCGACCGCGCCGGCGTCCTCGGCGATCTTGGCCTGGTCGGGCGTGACCACGTCCATGATCACGCCGCCCTTGAGCATCTCGGCCATGCCGCGCTTGACCCGCGCGGTGCCCGTCTCAGCGTTGACAGTGGACACTCGGAACCTCGCTTGATTCGTGACTACTTATCAACATGGTATGGCCACCTGGCTAGAGGCCGACGGGGGCGCTGCTTTTCTCTGCGACCAGGGAGTCGTCCATCTCGAAGAACTCGGGGGCCTTGGCCTTGCCGGACAGGCGCAGCACACGGGCCAGCGGACGGCGCCTGGCCTCCCGGGTCGCCGCGACCATGTCGTTGTAGAACTTGCGGGCCAGGAAGACCTGGTGCGCGGCCGCCTCGACCTCGGCGAGCAGTTCGTCGGCGCCTTCCTTGCCGCTCAGCGAGGACCGGAAGCCAGGCTGGCTGAATGCGGCGCGCAGCGCCCGGGTCAGGTCGCTCTCGGCCAGGTCACGCGGGCGGTCGCCGTTCTGTTGCCCCGGGGAGACGATCCCTGCAGACCCGGCCGCGAGAGCGCTGCGAGTACCGTGCACCGCGGTGGCGAGCAGCAGGCTGGTGGCCGGGTCGAGCAGCCCGGAAGTGGCCAGCTCTAGGGCCACCGAACTACGGCGCAGCAGGGTCACGTCCAGGGCGGTGCGGGCCATCTCGACCCGGGCGTGCAGGCGGTCGATCCGCCCCGCGCGCCAGGACACGTACACCCCGGTGAATAGCGCCAGCGCCACCACGATGACGATGTCGGTGATCATGGCTAGCCGTCCTGGAGGAAGTCGCCGGACGTGGTGACGGCAACCTGGGTGCTGCCCAGGACGACGGTCTCATAGACGCTGAACACGGCGCGGGCGACGACGGACCAGTCGTAGTCGGCCACCGCGGCCAGCGCCGCGGCGGAAAGCTCGGCCCGGCGGGAGGGGTCGTCGAGCAGCCGGCCGGCCGCCCGGGCTAGGTCGGCGGCGTCCCCGGTGACGAACAGCTCCCCCGCCTCGCCGCCGCGCAGCACCTGGCGGAACGCGTCGATATCGCTGGCCACGATGGGCACGCCGGCCGCCATCGCCTCCGCGGTCACGATGCCGAACGACTCGCCGCCAGTGTTCGGCGAGCAGAACACGTCGACCGAGTGCAACATGCGCACCTTGTCTTCATCGTTAATCTGCCCGAGCAGGACCACCCGGTCCCGTAGTTCGGCGGGCACCCGGTGCAGTACCTCTTCGGGGTCCCCAGCCCGGCCCGCGATGAGCAGCCGCAGCCCGCGCCGCTCTGAGCCCAGGGTCTCGAACGCCTTCAGCAGCACGGGCAGGCCCTTGCGCGGCTCATCCATCCGACCCAGGAAGCCGATTGCGCCTCCGGAGCCGGGCCAGCCGGGCAGCGGATCCGCCTTACGGAATCGGCGCGTCGCCACACCGTTCGGGATGACGACGGCGTCGCCGCCGATGTGCTCGACGAGTGTGGTGCGGGCTGCTTCGGACACCGCGATCCGGCCGTTGATCTTCTCCATCCCCGTACGCACCACTGGGTAGGTAACAAGGAGTACCCGGGAGCGCGGGATCGCGGTGTGCACGGTAGCGACGATCGGCCCCGTGGCCACCCAGCAGGCCAGCAGGGACAGGCTCGGGATCTCGGGCTCGTGCACGTGCAGCACGTCAAAACCGCCCTCCTTGATCCAGCGCCGCACCCGGCTCACCGACAGGAAGCCGAACGACAGCCTGGCCACCGATCCGTTATAGGGGACCGGCACGGCCCGGCCGGCACCGACCACGTAAGGCGGCAGCGGCGTGTCGTCGTCCGCGGGGGAGATCACTGAGACTTCATGACCGTAGTCAATCAGCGCTTCGGCGAGATCCCTGATATGCGATTGCACGCCGCCGGGAACGTCCCATGAGTACGGACAGACAATCCCGATCTTCATAGCTCGCTCCGGGGAGCCGGCACCTGCGCCGCGATCCGACCCGGGTGATTTGGGTCCAGGTCGGCGGTGAACACGCGCTGCAGCATGTGCCAGTCCTGCGGATGCTCGGCGATCGCCTCGGTGAACACCTGGGCCATTTGCTGGCTCATCGCCGCGATCTTCTCGGGGCGGGTACCAGTTTCGGGCACCGGGATCTCGTCATAGATGCGCGCGCCCCAGTCGTCTCCGTCGAACCAGGTCGCGGTCGGCATGAGGGCCGCGCCGGTGTGCACGGCGAGCGCGGCCGTGGCGGCGATCCGCGCTTTCTCTCCGAACATCTCGACCTCGACCCCGCTTTCCTTCAGGTCGCGGTCGCTGACCAGGCAGACCAGGCCGCCGGCCCGGAGCCGCTGAGCGAGGGTGCCGAACGGGCTGCCGCCGCCGGTCAGCGGCAGGACCTCGAATCCCAGGGTCTGCCGGAACCGCAGGAAGCTCTCGTATACCGACTCGGGCCGCAATCGCTCGGCGACAGTGGTGAACTTGCCGGCCCCGCGGCCGATGATCCAGGCGCCCGCCTGCTCGAAGTTGCCCATGTGCGGCAGCGCGATGATCACACCCCGGCCGACCTTCAGGCAGGAGAACAGCGCATCCTCGCCGGTGCCCTGAAAATGCATCCCGGTCACCAGCCGGTCGACGGGGGTCACCGGCAGCCGGAACACCTCGAGCCAGTACCGGGCGTAGGAGTGCAGAGCGGCCCGGGACAAGGCGCGCAACTCCTGGCCGTCCACCTCGGGCGTGCCATATTTCCAGCTCAGCACGCGGCGCAGGTTGGCCTCAAGCACCTGGACCTTCGGCCCCTGCCGGCGCCACGCGATGTCGGCCACCTCGGTGAACACCCACCGCGCCCACGACTGCGGAAGGCGGCGGATCACCTTCCAGCCCAACTGGTACGCGACCCCCGTCAGCCGTTCGCTCAGCCGACGACTCAGTACGGCCACCGCTTACCTTTCTCAGCCATTCTGATCCCCGCCATCCCCAACCGACGGAGAGCCACCGTGATCTCCGGGATCCTTCGCTGCCTTATATACCGCGTGCACTCGCTGCCCGAAAGTAAAGGCGCTGCCGACCGCGAGCGCCCAGAGCCCCACGTTGAGAATGTACGGCACGCCGAGGCCGGAAACACCGACGGCCACCAGCGAGATCACCATGCGCTCGGGCCGCTCGATCAGGCCCACGTCGCAACGCAGGCCCAGCCCTTCGGCCCGTGCCTTGACGTACGACACCAAGTTGCCCGCCACCAGGCAGAATAGCGACACCCCGGCGAGCAGCGGGTTGCGCCCGCCGAGCATGAACCAGATCACCAGGCCGCTGAAGATGCCGGCGTCGGCGATCCGGTCCATGGTCGAATCCAGGAACGCGCCCCAGGTGCCTGTGGTGCCCTTCATCCGGGCCAGCACGCCGTCCAGCATGTCGAGGAACACGAAGATCGTGCAGGTGAAGGCACCGGGGAACAGCTCGCCCAGGGGGAACAGGCTGAGCGCGGCGCCGGTCACGCCCACCGTGCCGATGACCGTGATGGCGTTCGGCGTTATCGGGGTGCGCGCGAGCACCTTGCCCACCGGAGTGAACAGGCGCGTCATGGCGGGCCGCAGCACGTTCAGCATGGCCGTCCGATCCTACCGCCGGGCTGAGCTTGAGTTTTCTGCCGCTAGCGCGGCCTTCACTTTCTGGCAACCGGGGAGATTCTTTCCGGGGGGCTTGTGGACACGGTACTCGCGGGTTAAGGCTGGTCGTGCGCACCCAGCGATCGCAAGGAGGCGAACGGCATTGACAGCTACAGGCAGTGGGGCGGGAGGAGCCGCCGGCAGGGCACCGGCGGCCGATCAAGTACGGAATGTGGTGCTGGTCGGCCATTCTGGTACCGGGAAATCCAGCCTGGTCGAGGCGCTGCTCGCCGCGACCAGCACTATCCAACGCTCCGGCAGCATCGAAGAGGGCACCACAGTCAGCGACTTCGACGAGGTCGAGATCAGGCAGCAGCGTTCGGTTAACCTGACACTCGCGCCGGTCGTGCACAACGGCATCAAGGTCAACCTGCTCGACACGCCCGGCTACGCCGACTTCACGGGAGACCTCCGGGCCGGGCTCCGCGCGGCGGACTCAGCGCTTTTCGCCGTCTCCGCCACCGACGGGATCGACGGCCTGACCAGGATGCTGTGGGAGGAGTGCGCCGCCGTCGGCATGCCGCGAGCGGTCGTCATCACCAAGATCGACCATCAGCGGGCCGACTTCCAGGCGACGCTTGATGCCTGCCGTGAAGCCTTCGGGGATGCCGTGGCACCGCTTTACCTGCCCGTCGGCGAGCCGGTCACTGGGCTGATCGGGCTGCTATCCCAGAAGCTGTACAGCTACGCGAGCGGGGTGCGCACCGAGGGCGCTCCGGCGGCCGAGGACGAAGACCGCATGGCCGAGCTGCGCAGCGAGCTGATCGAGGGCGTCATCACCGAGAGCGAAGATGAGTCCCTGATGGACAGGTACCTGTCCGGCGAGGACATCGACCCCAAGGTGCTCATCGAGGACCTGGAGAAGGCGGTCGCGCGCGGCAGCTTCTACCCGGTGCTCGCCACCTCTGCCCCGCAGAAGATCGGCATGCTCGAACTGCTCGAGATCATGACCCAGGCGTTCCCCTGCCCCGCCGAGCACCCGCTGCCCGAAGTCACCACGCCCGACGGAAAGCCCGTCACGGGCCTGACCAGCGACCCTAAGGGCCCGCTGCTCGCCGAGGTCATCAAGACCACCTCCGACCCCTACGTCGGCCGGATCAGCCTGGTCCGCGTGTTCTCCGGCACGCTGCGCCCCGACGCCTCCGTCCACGTGTCCGGCCACGGCCGCGCCGCCCGCGGGCACGAGGACCACGACAACGACGAGCGGGTCGGCGCGCTGACCTCGCCGCTGGGCAAGCAGCAGCGCGGAGTCACCCAGTGTGCGGCCGGAGACATCTGCGCCGTGGCCAAGCTCGGCACCGCCGAGACCGGCGACACGCTGTCGGACAAGGACCGCCCGCTTCTGATGGAATCGTGGTCGATGCCCGAGCCGCTGCTGCCGGTGGCCATCGTGGCCAAATCCAAGGCCGACGAGGACAAGCTGTCCCAGGCGCTGTCCCGCCTGGTCGCCGAGGATCCGACGCTGCGCCTGGAGAATAACGCCGAGACCAGGCAGCTGGTGCTGTGGTGCATGGGCGAGGCGCACGCCGACGTACTGCTCGACCGGCTCGCCCACCGGCACGGCGTCGCGGTGGAGACCACCGACCTGCGCGTCCCGCTGCGGGAGACGATCGCGGGCAAGGCCCAGGGACTCGGCCGCAACGTCAAGCAGACCGGCGGGCATGGCGAGTACGGCATCTGCCACATCGAGGTGGAGCCCCTCAGCGACTCGGCCGGCTTCGAGTTCGTCGACAAGATCGTCGGCGGGGTGGTGCCGCGGCAGTTCATCCCGTCGGTGGAAAAGGGCGTCCGGTGGCAGATGGAGCAGGGTGTCACGGCCGGCTACCCGATGACTGGTATCCGGGTCATCTTGTATGACGGCAAGGCGCACTCGGTCGACTCCTCCGACATGGCCTTCCAGAAGGCCGGCCGGCTGGCGCTGCGCGACGCGGTCGACAGGGCCCAGCCGATGCTGCTCGAGCCGGTGGATGAGATGTCCGTGCTGGTGCCCGACGAGTACGTGGGCGCGGTGATGTCAGACCTGTCCTCGCGCCGCGGCCGGGTACTCGGCACCGAGCCGGTGGGCGTCGGCCGGACCCTGGTCAAGGCGGAGATCCCGGAGCTCGAGATCACCAGGTACGCCATTGACCTGCGTTCGGTATCGCACGGAACGGGATCGTTCACGCGTCAGTACCTGCGTCACGAGCCGCTCCCGTCCCACCTGGCCGCTAAGGTAGCCGCCGACTCCAAGCCCGACTAGGGACGCCGGGCCGCCTCACGTTTCCAAGTGAATGTGACTCTCTACCCGAAAGAGCGGTGTTGCCTGCGTCCCGCACCGGTCCGGGCGGCGCGGCGAGCCGGCTCGATGTTCCATCGAACCGCCCAGAGCCGGCTCGATGTTCCATCGAGCCGGCTAGATGGGGGTAGAGAGTCACATTTATGTGTTACAGGGAGGTAGTGCTGAGGCTGGAGTGAGCTTTGGTGCCCAGGTGAGCTCTGGGTCGCGGACCGGTCAGGGAGGGCTGGGTCAGGCGGTGGGCTGGGTCAGGCGGTGGGCCAGGTCAGGCGGTGGGCCAGGTCAGGCCGTGGACCGGGTCAGGCTGTGGGCCAGGCTTCGGCCAGCAGCTTACGGGTGTCGGCCAGGAGCTGGGGGAGCACGCGGGTATGGCCGACGACCGGCATGAAGTTGGTGTCGCCGCCCCACCGCGGCACCACGTGCTGGTGCAGGTGGGCGGCGATTCCGGCGCCGGCCACCGAGCCCAGGTTGATGCCGATGTTGAAGCCCTGGGCGCCGGACGCCTGGCGCAGCGCGCGGACGGCGTGCTTGGTGAACTCGGCGAACTCCGCCGTCTCCTCGGGG
>JBAUAY010000249.1:0-2158 GCA_049676235.1 Streptosporangiaceae bacterium | reverse complement strand
GCGATGACCGCGGCGTGGGGAGCGGCGCGGAACCCGACGGGGGCCCGGCGGGATCCCGTAGGGGCCCGGTAGGAGCCGGTGCGGACGAGTGCCAGGTCTGCGCGAGGATGGTCTGGGTGGGGTTGCCTGACCCGACCGATGGCTGCGCGGCGGTGTGCGTCAGCTCGCTCAGCAACTGCGGTGCGGTGGGCCGGCCCCGTGGCTCCTTGGCCATGGCGGCCTGGACCAGCGGGCGTAGCCCGGGCGGCACCGCTCTGAGGTCAGGTGCGGCGTGCACGATCCGGTACATGACGGCCTCGGACGTCCCGGTGCCGAACGGCGACTGCCCGCTGGCCGCGTAGGCGACCGTCACGCCCCAGGTGAAGATGTCCGCCGGGGTCCAGGCCTTGCCCATGACCTGCTCGGGCGCCATGAACCCGGCCGAGCCGACCGTGAGGCCGGTCTTGGTGAGGCTGGTGCTGTCCAGCGCCTGGGCGATACCGAAGTCGATGACCTTCGGGCCACCCGCGGTGAGGAGAATGTTGGAGGGCTTGAGGTCCCGGTGTACGATCCCGGCCGCGTGGATCGCCGTCAGCGCCTCCGCGAGTCCGGTGGCCAGGCCGTACAGCATCCCGGCGTTGAGCGGCCCGCGGGCTCCGATGTACTCCGACAGCGAGGGTCCGTCGGCAAACTCGGTGACCAGGAATGGCTTCGGCGCCCTGGTATCGGCCTGGATCACCCGGACCGTGCACACGCCCTGGACGCGGGTCAGCATGGTGACCTCACGGCCGAACCTGACCCGGAATTCCGGGTTATCGGCCAGTTCGGGGCGCAGCACCTTCACCGCGACCTGCTGACCATCCTGGGACGCGCCGAGATACACGACGCCCATCCCGCCCGCGCCCAGCCGGGCAACCAGACGGTAACGTCCGACCTGCGATGGGTCCGTCTGCAGCAGAGGCGCGCGAGCCAACGGATCCCCCTTCCGCCCCGTTAATGGTCCGCCGGAGCCGCCCCGCACGACATCATCCGTTCGGCATTGACCCTCCGAATGGTACGTGCTGTCAGCCGGACGGCGTCGGCTTGCGTCCGGAGATGACGCTCCACGTTAGGGCCACCGCGATCAGGTAGCCGACGGTCGCGACCAAGAGCGGGACGTGAAGGTGAGGTCCCTGGACCGGAACAGCGCCGGCGGCTCGGCGCACCGGGATCAGCCCGGATTTCTGGTACCCGGTCGCGGTGTCCAGAAGCGTGCGGAAGAAAAAGACGTTCGCAGCCACGTTCGCGGGTGAGCGGATCGCGCTGTACCGCGGCCAGAGCGGCACGGTCTACGCACTAGAGGACCGGTGCGCCCACCGCCAGGTGCCGCTGAGCATGGGCGTCGTGGAAGGCGACGTGCTCCGCTGTTGCTATCACGCCTGGGCGTACCGCGGAAACGGCCGCCTGTCGCAGATACCGTATCTGCCCAAGGGGCCGGCCGCCCGCCGCGCGGTGTCCGCGCCTATCCGGTCCGCGAAGCTTACGGCCTGGTGTTCGCCTTCCCTGGCGACCCGGCCAAGGCGACCGCGACCGCGCTGCCCGAACTGCCGGAGTTCGACTCCGCCGAGCACAAGACCATGACGTTCTCCCGGACCGTTAACTGCCACTACTCGTTCATGCACGAGAATCTCCTGGAGATGAACCACCAGTTTCTGCACCGGGGCATCCTGGGCAAGATCGCGCCCAAGCTCCTCGGTTATGACACCGGCCCGCAATCTGTGCAGGCCCGGTACCTGTTCACCCATGTGAGCGGGAAGAAGAATCGCGGCGCCGGTTTGCTCGCCGGCCAGCGGCCCGGCGGCGGCACTTCACCCGACGTGATCACCATCCGCACCGCCTACCCCTACCAGACCCTTCAGCTGGTCCCCGAGAACGCCGAGCTTCCGGCGTTTTCCCTCTGGGTCGCCTACGTACCCGAAGATGCCGGTCAGCGCACCAATCACGTCTACGGCCTGCCCATGATCGAGAAGCCGCCGATCCCGGGAGCCCTGCACCTGGCCTGACCCCTCATCCGGCGCTTCACCGAGCGCGTGTTCGCCGAAGACCGGATGGCGGTCGAGGCCGAGCAACGGGCCTGGGACGAGCAAGGCGAGGACTGGAACCACGAGGTCTTCCCGCTGATCCTCGATGTCCGCGACGT
>JBAUAY010000248.1:0-4256 GCA_049676235.1 Streptosporangiaceae bacterium | reverse complement strand
TCACCGAGGACGTGCCGCGGTGGCGGCGAGGCAGCGGCCTAGGCTGGGTGACCGCCGAGTACGCCATGCTGCCGCGGGCGACGAACTCCCGCAACGACCGCGAGTCGGTCAAGGGCCGCCTGGGCGGTCGCACCCAGGAGATATCCCGGCTGGTCGGGCGCTCGCTGCGGGCCTGCGTGGACTACAAGGCGCTGGGCGAGAACACCATCGTCATCGACTGTGACGTGCTCCAGGCCGACGGCGGCACCCGCACCGCAGCGGTGACCGGCGGGTACGTCGCGCTGGCCGAGGCGGTGGCCTGGCTCAAAGGCCGGAAGCGGACCAAGGGCGACCCGCTGCTCACCTCGGTATCCGCGGTCAGCGTGGGCATCGTGGACGGCGAGCCCCGGCTCGACCTGTGCTACGAGGAGGACGTGGCCGCGCAGACCGACATGAACGTGGTGTGCACCGCCAGCGGCGACTTCGTGGAGATCCAGGGCACCGCGGAGCAGGAGCCGTTCAGCCGCGACCTGCTCGGCCAGCTGCTTGATCTCGCCGTAGCGGGCTGCGGCGAGCTGACCAGGCTGCAGCGTGAAGCCCTCGGTGGATAACACCGTTGTGCTGGCGACCAGGAACGCCGCCAAGCTGCGCGAGCTGACCCGGATCCTGACCCAAGAAGGCGCGGAAGACCACGGCGGCACGCAGATCGCGCTGGCCGGGCTTGACGAGTACCCCGGCGCGCCCGACGTACCGGAGACCGGGGCCACGTTCGAGGCGAACGCGCTGCTCAAGGCGCGCGCGATCGCGCGCTACACCGGCCTGCCCGCGGTGGCCGACGATTCCGGGCTCTGCGTGGACGCGCTCAACGGCATGCCCGGCGTGCGGTCTGCCCGGTGGGCGGGCGGCCACGGCGACGACCGGGCCAACCTGGACCTGGTGCTGGCCCAGGTAGCCGACGTACCGGACCCCCACCTCGGCGCGCAGTTCGTCTGCGCCGCCGCGCTGGTGGTACCCGGATCCGGACCCCATGGCTCCGGGGAGTGGGTAGTGACCGGGCAGGTCGAAGGCCGGCTGGTCCGGATCCCGCGCGGCAGCGGGGGGTTCGGCTACGACCCGATCTTCCTGCCTGACGGGTTCGACCAGACCACCGCCGAGATGACCGCCGAAGCCAAGGACGCGATCAGCCATCGCGGCCGCGCCTTCCGCGCGCTGACCCCGTTCATCATCCTGGCCTCTCGCCCGGCATAGGCTAGCGATCATGACCGACAAGCGACTCGTACCTGGCGACTCGGCCCCCGACTTCACCTTGCTGGACGCCGACGGCAAAGAGGTCTCGCTATCCTCGTTTCGCGGCCAGCAGGTGATCGTGTACTTCTACCCGGCCGCGATGACCCCCGGCTGCACGAAGGAAGCGTGCGATTTCCGCGACAGCCTGGCCGGCCTGAACTCCGCGGGCATCACCGTGCTCGGCATCTCGCCCGACCAGCCGGCCAAGCTGGCCAAGTTCCGCGATAAGGAGAGCCTGACCTTCCCCCTGCTCTCCGATCCCGATCACATCGTGCTCGAGGCCTACGGCGCGTACGGCGAGAAGAAGCTCTACGGCAAGACCACGGTCGGCGTGATTAGGTCCACGTTCGTCATCGACGCGGACGGCAAGATCTCCAAGGCGCTGTACGGCGTCAAGGCCACCGGCCACGTCGCGCGGCTGCGGACCGAGGTCGGGGCCTAAGCGGTACCGTTACTAACGGCCGGCCCGCGAGCTGGCCCCAGCGGGCGTGGCGAAATGGCATACGCGGCAGGTTTAGGTCCTGTTGGTGGCGACACCGTGGGGGTTCGAATCCCCCCGCCCGCACCCGCGTCAGGCGTGCTGCCATGACTAGTCCAAGCAGTCATTTTCCTGGTGGATCGCACCCGCCCCAGCGATTTCGCCGAAGATCACTGTCCCCCCGGGCCCGCTCCGTTCGTCATGCACACGACAAGATAGCTTCCAGGAAGGAGCCACAGATGCAGTACGCCTTGCTGATTTACGCCAAGCCGGGGGCCGCCGAGGCGCTCGGCGCGGATGAACAGGAAGCCAACCACCGGGAGTACCTCGATATCAAGCAGTTGCCCGGGGTCGTCGGCGGCGCCTCCCTGCATCCGGTCGAGACGGCCACCACCGTCCGCGTCCAGGACGGGCAGACGCTGGTCACCGATGGCCCGTTCGCGGACACCAAGGAGATCTTCGCCGGCTTCTACCTGGTCGAGGCCGACGACCTGGACGGGGCGGCCGAGATCGCGGCCCGGATCCCGGCCGCCCGCATCGGCGGCTCGGTCGAGATCCGCCCGGTCGTGGCCGGCGACTCCTGACCCGGGGGCCCGCCCTGATCGAGCAGGTTTTCCGTGACGAGTGGGGCCGGGTGCTGGCCAGCCTGATCGGTTACTTTGGCGACTTCGACCTCGCCGAGGAAGCCGCCGCGGAAGCGTTCGCGATCGCAGCGCAGCGCTGGGCCTCCGGTGCGGTGCCGGATAACCCTGGCGCCTGGCTGGTGACCACGGCCCGTCACCGGGCCATCGACCGGTTGCGCCGCGACCGTGTGCTGGCCGCGAAGCTCCCTCTGCTCGTGCCCGAACGGACCCAGGAGACTGCGGAGGACAGCGTGGTCGAGTCCCCCATCCCGGACGAGCGCCTCGAGCTCGTCTTCATGTGCTGCCACCCGGCGCTGGCCATCGAGGCGCAGGTGGCGCTGACGCTGCGGGCGGTGGGCGGGCTGACTACCGAGGAGATCGCGCGGGCCTTCCTGGTCCCGGCCGAGACGATGAAACGGCGCCTGACCCGCGCGAAGTCCAAGATCAAGGTGGCGGGCATCCCGTTCGCCGTGCCGGCTGGCCCGCGGCTGCCCGAACGGCTGGCGGCGGTGCTGGCCGTCGTGTACCTCATCTTCAACCAGGGGTACGGCGACCCCGAGGACCGGTCCGGCCTGGCGGCCGAGGCGATCCGGCTCGGCCGCGTGCTGGCGGCGTTGCTTCCAGCCGAGCCCGAAGTACTCGGGCTGCTGGCGTTGATGCTGGTGCACGATGCGCGCCGCGAGGCGAGGTTCGCGGGCCAGGACCTGGTCCTGCTCGCGGACCAGGACCGGTCGCGGTGGGACTGGCGGCAGGTCGCGGAGGGCCGGGTCCTCCTCGATCAGGCCCTGCTCCGCCGGTCCGCGGTCCGACGCGGCCAGTACGCTATCCAGGCGGCGATCGCCTCACTGCAGGCTGAAGAGCGGCTCGACTGGCTCCAGATCGCCGCGCTCTACGGCGAGCTCGCCGACCTGACCGGCTCGGATGTGGTGCGGCTGAACCGGGCGGTGGCGATCGCGGAATCCGAAGGCGCAACCGCGGCCCTGGCCGTGGTAGACGGCCTGGACCTGCCGGACTATCAATACTGGCATTCCACCCGGGCCGAGCTGCTGCGGCGGCTCGGCCGTGCCGACGAGGCCCGCGCCGCCTACCAGCGGGCGCTTGACCTCGCCCGCACGACCCCCGAGCGCCGGTTCCTCGAACGGCGCATCGCCGAATCCTGAACGTCGCTGTCCCCTTCTACGCCGCCCGCTCGTCGTGCCGGTGACAGAAGGAGGAAGTGATGGTTCTGCGAACCCACAGCCAGCCGGCCCAGGCCCCCCAGGCCCTCCAGCCCGCCGAGGCCACCGGCCGGAGCTGGTTGATGCTGGCCGTGCTGCTGCTCGGTCAGTTCATGTGCCTGCTCGACGTCTTCGTGGTCAACGTGGCGATGCCCTCGATCGGCACCAGCCTGCACGCGTCCGGAGCATCGCTCCAGCTGGTCGTGGGCGGATACACGATCGCCTACGCGATGCTGCTGATCACGGGCGCCCGGCTCGGGGACCGCTTCGGCCGGCGCCGGATGTACCTGGCGGGCGTGATCATGTTCACCGCCGCGTCGCTGGCGTGCGCGCTGGCTCCCGATAGCCAGCTCCTCATCGCGTTCAGGTTCGTCCAGGGGGCCGGGGCGGCCATGCTTATCCCCCAGGTCTTCAGCATCATTCAGCTGACCTTCAGCGGTCAGGCGCGAGCCAAGGCGCTGTCGGCCTACGCGGCGGTGATCTCGGCCGGCGCGGTGGCCGGGCTGGTCCTCGGCGGCGTGATCGTGACTGCGAACCTGTTCGGCGCGAGCTGGCGTCCGGTCTTCGCCATCAACGTACCGGTCGGGATCGTCCTGGCCGTCCTGGTGCCCCGCCTCGTGCCGGCCGGTGCGCCGCCCGCGGCGCACCGGCCCAGGCGACTCGACCTGGGCG
>JBAUAY010000247.1:0-4610 GCA_049676235.1 Streptosporangiaceae bacterium | reverse complement strand
AGCTGAACCCGGACGCGTTCCGCGAGCAGGCCCACGAGTATGACGCGGTGCCCGATCTGCGGGACAGCATCCTGAAGATCCTGCAGCTCCAGGGGAACACGCACCCGTTCGCCGTGGTCAGGTTCGCCGAGCTCGACTACTGGGCCACACACGGCGAGTACGAGCGCATCCTGGGCGGCGACTACACGCGCCGGGACACCGACAGCAGCGCCTCGGTCGGCGAGGAAGTCAAGAACGCGGCCAAGGCCTACCAGGACTCGTGGATCCGGTCCCAGGACCCGCTGATCGGCATCTTCCGCGGTGTCGCCGAAGGCGCGGCGCGGGCCGGCGGCGGCCTCTTCGACCGCCTGCAGAATCGCGGCCCCGGCGCCCCCGGCGGCCCCGGTACCGGCAACGGCGGCGACAACTAGCAGAACCCGCTGAACTAGCGGAACCCGCTGAGACGAATAGCCGAGGAGCGAAGCTCCGAGATCACGCGGCCGCGAGGGGCCTCATGGCCCCTCCGGCCGCGCGATACTACGGCGAGCACCGCAGCGGGGCGCCGAGCGCACCGGGGGGCTCCGGGGGGTCGTCCCCCCGGGCTAGCACCGCTAGCACAAAATCACGAGATCGTCGCGGTGCACGACCTCGCGCTCGTATTCCTGGCCTAGCTTGCTCGCCAGCCACCTGGTCGAGCGGCCCATCAGGCCGGGGATCTCAGCGGCGTCGTAGTTGACCAGGCCGCGCCCGACGACGTTGCCGTCCTCATCACAGAGGTTGACCGGATCGCCGGCGTCGAAGGTTCCCTCGACGCCGGTGATACCGGCCGGCAACAGGCTGGCGCGCTTGTTGACGACGGCCTCCACCGCGCCGGAGTCCAGGCGCAGGCGGCCGCGGGCCACCGCGGCGTACTTCAGCCAGAGCAGCCTGGTCCCGGGCCGGCGGCCGCGGGCCGCCGCGAAATAGGTGCCCACCGACGCGCCGCTCAGCGCGGCCGCGGCACTGACGGCGTCGGCGACCACGGTCGGGATGCCGGCCGCCGACGCGATCATCGCGGCTTCCACCTTGGTGGCCATGCCGCCGATGCCTTGTTTCTCGCCCGCCTGGCTGCCTCCGTGGCCGACCTGGGCGCCCCGGCCGAGCCTGATCCCGTCCAGGTCGGCTCTTTCGCGGACCTCGGTGATCCGCTGCGCCGTGCCGCGCCGCGGGTCGCCGTCGTACACGCCGTCCACATCGGAGAGCAGGATGAGCGCGCCGGCCCGGGTCACGTGCGCGACCAGGGCGGCCAGCCGGTCGTTGTCGCCGAACCTGATCTCGTCGGTGGCCACGGTGTCGTTCTCGTTTACCACCGGCAGCACGCCCAACTCCAGCAGCCGGTCCAGGGTGCGCTGGGCGTTGCGGTAGTGGGTCCGGCGCATCAGGTCATCGGCGGACAGCAGGACCTGGCCGGTGCGGATGCCGTGCCGGGCGAAGGCGGCCGTGTACCTGGCGATGAGCAGGCCCTGGCCGACGCTGGCCGCGGCCTGCTGGGTGGCCAGGTCCCGGGGCCGCCGGGACAGCCCGAGCGGGACCAGGCCGGACGCGATCGCTCCGGAGGAGACGAGGACGAGCTGGGTGTTGTCCTGCCTGCGGGCCGCGAGGGCGGCGGCCAGGGCCGCGACCGCCTCATCGGCGATCTCGCCCTCCGCAGTGGTCAGCGACGAGGACCCCACCTTGACCACGACCCGCAGCGCCGTGGCGATATCCGGCCGCGGGACGGCGGCCCCGGTTTCCGGGACGGTCGTCACGGTAACAGCCGGGGGTCGGTGCCGCGGGGACCGTGTCGCTGCTTGGCTTTGGCGCCGTGCCTGGTGTGCGTGCTGGCGCCGCTGCTCATCGGGGCGGCCGGGTCCCAGTCGAACACCACGGCGTCATCAGGGTCGCCAATCAGGACTTCCGCGCCCGGTTCGGCGCCCGCCCCGGCGAGGGCTTCCTCGATGCCCAGGCGGGCCAGCCGGTCGGCCAGGTAGCCGACCGCCTCGTCGTTGCTGAAGTCGGTCTGCCTGACCCAGCGCTGCGGCTTCTCGCCCTTGATGAGGAAGCTGTCGCCGATCCTGACCACCTCGAAGCCCGGCTCGTCGGTCGCCTTGACGGCCACCCTGACCCGGACCCGCTCGGCGGGCTGCTCGGCCGGCCGGGCGGCGCGGTCCGCGGCGACCAGCGCCGCCATCGCGAAGCCCAGTCGGCGCAGGCCCTCGCCGGTCGCGGCGGAGATCTCGAAGACCTGGTACCCGCGGGCCTCGAACTCGGGCTTCACCGCCTCCGCCCGCTCGCGGGCGGCCGGCACGTCGATCGTGTTCGGCGCGATCAGCCGCGGCCGGGTGAGGAGTTCGGCGCCGGTCGAGTCGCCGTAGGCGGCCAGTTCCGCCTCGATCGCGGCCAGGTCAGCGGCCGGGCCGCGGCCGGGTGCCTCGGCGGCGCAGTCGATGAGGTGGACCAGGGTGGAGCAGCGCTCCACGTGCCGGAGGAAGTCGTGGCCCAGGCCCTTACCCTGGCTGGCGCCTGGGATCAGGCCCGGCACGTCGGCCACGACGAACTGGACGTCGCCGGCCTCGACCCCGCCGAGGTTGGGGATCAAGGTGGTGAACGGGTAGTCGGCGATCTTGGGCCGGGCCGCGGACATCGCCGCGATCAGGGAGGACTTGCCGGCGTTGGGAAAGCCGACCAGCCCGACGTCGGCCACCGTCTTCAGCTCGAGGATGAGGTCGCGCTGCTGCCCCGGCTCGCCCTTGAGGGCGAACCCGGGCGCCTTGCGCCGCGGCGAGGCTAGCGCGGCGTTGCCGAGCCCGCCCCGGCCGGCCGCGGCCGCGACGAACCGGGTGCCGACGCCGACCAGGTCGGCGAGCACCTCGCCGGCGGCCGTCTTGACCTCGGTCCCGTTCGGCACCGGGATGATCAGGTCCGCCCCGTTGGCGCCGGTACGGTTCGAGCCCTCCCCCTGTCGGCCGTTGCCGGCCCGGCGCACCGGGCGGCGGTGGAAGTCGAGCAGGGTGGCCGAACTCGCGTCCACCTCGAGGATCACGTCACCGCCGCGACCGCCGTTACCTCCGTCCGGGCCGCCGAGCGGCTTGAACTTCTCCCGGTGAATCGAGGCGCAGCCATTCCCGCCGTGGCCGGCCTGCACCTGCAGCGTGACCCGGTCGGCGAACTCCGCCACGATGTTCCTCTTCCCTGATGCATGAGAAAGGCGGGCCAGGTTTCCCGGCCCGCCTTCTGGTCGTACTGCCTGTACCTTCGGCGGACCTACGCCGGAGGCTCGGCAGGAACGATGCTCACGGCCCTGCGGCCGCGGCGCATACCGAACTGAACCGCGCCGCCGACCAGCGCGAACAGCGTGTCGTCGCTGCCGCGGCCGACGCCCTCGCCCGGGTGGAAGTGCGTGCCGCGCTGGCGGACGATGATCTCGCCCGCGTTCACGACCTGGCCGCCGTAGCGCTTGACGCCGAGGCGCTGGGCCTTCGAGTCGCGGCCGTTGCGGCTGGATGACGCGCCCTTCTTGTGTGCCATCTCAGTCCTCCTCCGCCTTGGTGGTCTTGGCGCCCGTGGTCTTAGCCCCGGTGCTCTTGGCCCCGCCAGCCATAGCATCGGCAGCCTTGGCTTCGGCGCCGATGCCGGTGATCCGGACCTGGGTGTACCGCTGCCGGTGGCCCAGACGCCGCCGGTAACCGGTCTTGTTCCGGTACTGGATCATGTTGATCTTGGGGCCTGCCGCGTCACCGACGATGTCCGCCGTGACCTGATAGCGGCCGACCTCGGCGGGGTCGCTGATGACCCGGTCGCCGTCTACTACCAACAGGGCCGGGAGCGTAATGCTCGAGCCGACCTCACCGGGCAGCTTGTCGACGGTGACGACCTCGTCCAGCACGACCTTTTCCTGCCTGCCGCCGCAGCGCACAATCGCGTACACCCGAGAACTCTCTCTTTCCTCGCGCTTATATCTCGCGCTTCGTCCCTTGCGCTTTCTTGCGTGCCACGGCACACCGGTGTCACGACGGCGGGCTCGCTTGAACGTGCACACGGGGCCCGCGCAGCGGGCAACTCCCGACCGCCAAGGTTACCAGACCTCAGCGCCTGCACGAACCGGCTCGTTCGGCCCCTGTCTTGTGGTCGCCTCGACGGTACTGAATGTCGTAGCTCCGTCCATTTTGCCGGATTTTTCGGGGAGGATTCGGGCTCCGGGAAAATCCGGGGGGGCTCAAGGCCCCGAATCTTCCCCAAAGCCCGGAACTTCCCCGGCGGGGTGCCGTGATGTGACGCGTGAGCTTGGTTGTGCGGGCCGGGCGAAGCCGGCTGTGGGCTCAGGCGGCGCCGTCCTGGGCTTGTGGCATAGCTGTGGGTCCGCCTGCCTCGGGTGCTGATGCCGCTGGGGCGGCTGGTGCGCCGGAGGCTGCTGAGGTGCCTGAGGGCTTGCGGCGACGGCGGCGACCACTGCCGGAGCGCGCGGGCTCAGCCGGGGCGGCTGGCGGCTGGCCGTTGTCCTGGGCGGCTGACGGCTGGCCGTTGTCCGCCTGGCCATCGCCTTGGGTGGCGTCGGCCTGGGCCTCTGGCTGGCGGCCGTTGGCCGCCGGGCCATCCGGGGCGGTGGCGTCGGC
>JBAUAY010000246.1:0-2512 GCA_049676235.1 Streptosporangiaceae bacterium | reverse complement strand
GCCTGGACGTTTCCCCCGGCCAGCGGACCCGCGCGCCGGTGGCGCGCCGCGCCTGGGGGCGGTCCCGCCTGGACACCGCGACCACCCCCGCCCGGCTCCGGCTGCTGCTCGTCGTCCTGGTGCTGCTCAGCCTGGCCTGGGGCGTGCTGGCCGCGCTGACCGCCGAGCAGCACGCCTCGGCGGCCGCCGACGTGGTCGCGACCAGCGAGCCGCTGAGCCTGGACGCGGAGCAGATCTACCAGAGCCTGTCCGACGCCGACGCGACCGCGGCGAACGCGTTCCTGGCCGGCGGCCTCGAGCCCACCGCGGCCCGGCAGCGCTACGAGGCCGACATCACCCAGGCGGCCATCCGGATCGAGGCGGCCAGCGCTCTGGTGGGTTCGTCCGCCGCCCGGACCCAGATGCCCGGCCACCTGGCGAAGCAGGCATCGGCGGTCGGCTCGGCCGTCGGCGACGACCTGGCCACCTTGTCCGGGCAGTTGCCGGTCTACACCGACGAGGTGGGCACGGCCCGGGCCGACAATCGGCTCGGCCTGCCGCTCGGCGCGGCCTACCTCAGGGAGGCCTCCGCGTTGCTGCGCGGGACGCTGCTGCCTTCGGCCAGCGACATCTACACCCGGGAGAGCGGGCAGCTGACCTCGGCCAGCGCGCAGGCGACCGGGCTCCCGCTCCTCCTGGTCGCGGTCGTGATCGGCCTAGGCATCGGCTACGTGCTCTACCGCTCGTCGCGGTGGCTGGCCCGGCACACCCACCGGGTAATTAACTACGGCTTGCTGCTGACCGCCCTGGTCGGCCTGGTCTCGCTGGTGTGGCTGGCCGGCGCCTTCGCGGTGGGCCGGGCCGACCTGCTGCACGCCCAGCAGCAGGGCTCCGCCCCGGCCCAGGCGTTCGCTCGGGCGGACGTGGCAGCATTGCAAGCACACGCGGATGAGAGCCTCACCTTGATCGACAACAGCGGCGACGACGCCTACCAGGCGGACTTCCTGGCCCAGCAGAAGCTCCTCGGGCCGGGACCCGGCACGCTGCTGGGCGCGGCGCAGGCGCCGGCGGGTAATGGCGCCGCGGCCGACGCCCAGGCCTGGTACCGAGCGCACGCGGCGCTGCGCGCCCTGGACGACGGCGGCAACCACGCCGAGGCGGTGCAGTCGGCGCTGTCCGGAGCCGCCGCCACCAGCTTCGCGCGGCTCTCGGCGAGCCTCACCGAGGGGATCAATGCCGACCAGGCCGTCTTCGCCTCCAGCGCGCGCGGCGGCCGGGATGCGTTCACCGGCCTGGCCGCGGGCATGATCGTGGCGTCGCTGGTGATGGTGGCAGGCTGCGCCTGGGGGCTCAGCCGCCGGCTGGCGGAGTACCGGTGAACGCGCGGCCCCGGTGGGCCAGGGGACCCTGGCCGCGCGCGCTGATGGTGGTGCTCGCCACGTTCGCGCTCGTGCTGGGCGCTGCGGCAGCGGCGGCCGCGCCCGGCCATCCGTCCGCAAGCCGCACCGCGAGCACCACCCGCACCGTGAGAACCGCGAGCACTGCCCGCACCGCGAGCGCGGCCAGCTGTAATCCGTTTGCCAGCAGCCTGAGCCCGTCCGGCCCGCCGCAGGTGACGGACGGCTCGTACATGGCGAAGATCCGCGCCCGCGGCTACTTGATCGCGGGGGTGGACCAGAGCACCTACCACTTCGGCTTCCTCAACCCGCTGACCGGGCAGATCGAAGGCTTCGACATCGACATGATCCGGGCGGTGGCCCAGGCCATCTTCGGCAACCCGGATAAGGTCGTGTACAAGGCGATCTCCGACGAGCAGCGGATCCCCGACATCACCTCAGGCGCCGTGGACATCGTGGCGCACACGATGACGATCACCTGCGCCCGGCTGAAGCAGGTCGACTTCTCCAGCGTCTACTTCGACGCGGCCCAGCGGGTCCTGGTGCTGAAGAACTCCACGGCGAACAGCCTGACCGCCCTGCGCGGCCAGAAGGTCTGCGCCACCACGGGGTCCGACTCGCTCGCCGTCATCGCCAAGGACGGGGCCGTCCCGGTCGCCGTGCCCTACTGGACCGATTGCCTGGTGCTGCTGCAGCAGGGCGACGTGGCCGCGATCTCCACCGACGACTCGATCCTGGACGGGCTGGCCGCACAGGATCCGTGGACCAAGCTGGTCGGGCCCCGGCTCACCAGCGAGCCCTACGGCCTGGCGATCTCCAAGCAGCACCCGGATTTCGTCCGCTTCGTGAACGCGGTCCTGGAGCAACTGCGGACGGACGGCCAGTGGAAGGCCAGCTACGCGCACTGGGTCGGTACTCCGGTCCCCGCCCCGCCGCCAGCGCAATACGGGGGTTGACCGATGTCGGGGCTGACGAGGGGAGCACGGTAGCGATGAGCACCTGCATGAACTGCGGCGGGACGATCGAGGACGGCTACTGCAACGTCTGCGGCCTAGCCGCTGCCCCGGTCCCCGCCGCCGTCCAGGCCGCCGCGCCGGCCCGGTCGGTGTCTGGGTCGGCCGGGTCGGTATCCGCCG
>JBAUAY010000245.1:0-5186 GCA_049676235.1 Streptosporangiaceae bacterium | reverse complement strand
TCCAACATGAGCGAGACCACCACGCTGCTCAAGGTCGGCTCCACCGACCTGATACTGCGGATGATCGAGGCCGGCGCGATCATGCGGGACATGACGCTGGACAACGCGATCCGGGCGATCCGCGAGGTCAGCCACGACATGACCGGCCGCCGCCGGGTCCGGCTGGCCAACGGGCGCGAGATGAGCGCGCTGGACATCCAGTACGAGTACCTGACCCGGGCGAAGGACTTCACCAGCAAGAACGGGCTGGACGCGGTCAGCGAGCGGGTGCTGGAGATGTGGGAGCGGGCGCTCAGCGCGATCGAGACCGGGAACCTGGACAAGATCGCGCGGGAGATCGACTGGGTCACCAAGTACCAGCTGATCGAGCGGTACCGGGCCCGGCATGACCTGCCGTTGTCCTCGCCGCGGGTGGCCCAGCTGGACCTGGCCTACCACGACGTGCACCGCGGCCGGGGCCTGTACTACCTGCTGCAGCGCAACGGCGCCGTGGGCCGCGTCACCCGGGACCTGGACATCTTCGAGGCCAAGTCCATCCCGCCGCAGACGACCCGCGCGAAGCTGCGCGGCGAGTTCATCCGCCAGGCCCTGGAGAAGCGGCGGGACTTCACCGTCGACTGGGTCCATCTCAAGCTCAACGACCAGGCCCAGCGGACCGTGCTGTGCAAGGACCCGTTCCGTTCGGTCGATGAGCGGGTCGAGAAGCTCATCGCCAGCATGTGAAAAGCGCAGGGTTCCGCTCCGACGGCGGCATCCGGCGTCGCCCAGGCACCCCTGAGGCACGCCGGTGTTCTCAATAGGATGCCGATGTGGGCGTCGCACGCCCGTCAGCTGGCTGGGGTGATGATCCCGTACTCGTGGATCTTGCGGTAGATCGTCGCCCGGGACATGCCCGGCTAAGAGGAGGATGCGGGCCGACGTTCCGGGGCGCGATTTTCGACGTCGACGGAGTGCTTGTCGAGTCGCCGCACGAGAAAGCATGGCGTGAGTCGCTCGGCCGGCGACATGGCAGCGATCGGGAATCGCACGCGCCAATGACGCCGGGCTCCTGGCAGCGGCGCACGCCGACATCGTGGTCACCACGTTCGACCACATCAACCTCAGCGCGCTGGCCAACGGCAGCCTGGCCGCAAAAAGATGGCCTAGGTTGTACCGGTGACGTCAGACTGACCGCTGGCTGAGCCAGTCCAGCGCTGCCTGCGCGACCTCGCGCCAGCCGTGGTCGATCGTCAGCGAGTGGCCGCGATCCGGGAACTCGATGAAGTCGGTGATCGCCGGTGACTTGTGGTAGAGCTTGCGGGTCGACGTCGTGATGGCCGCCGGTACAGTGTGATCGTTGCCCCCGGCCGTGAGCAGCAGCGGCCCGCGGGTCTTGTTTCCGGTATTCACCTTCGCTGGCGACCGCGGGGTGAAGTTCGCCAGGGCGGCTTCGAACAGTGGCTTGCCCGGCGAGGGCACGGTCCAGCGGTCGTACAGCTCAGCTGACTCCTGCTCGGGAAGCACGTTCCCGAAGCCGTACCGGAACTGGTCCGCGGTGAGCGATATCGCCAGGTTGCGGTTGGCTGGCTTGCGCAGTGCGACCGAGGCGACTTTCAGCGCGGAAACAGGCAGCTTGAGCACGCCCTTGATGGGCGCAGCGTCGATCGCCACCGCGGCAGCGGCCAGGTCCTGGCCGAGCAGTCGCTGCGCGATGAGGCCGCCGAAGGAGTGGCCGATGACGACCGGAGGGGCCTCAAACCCGCGGATGATCCGGGCGTAGTGGTCGACCACATCGTCGATGCCCTTGCCCGCCACCCGGCTAGGGTCCCGGCGGCTCTCCTCCACTGTGTCCGAGTCACCTGGCCAACCCGGTGCTGTCGGTGCGTAGCCCGCCTCCTGGAACAGTTCTAGCCACGGGCCCCACGAGCTGGCGTGCAGCCATAGGCCATGAACAAATACTGCTGGCCTGCCTGGTTGTGTCATTTCGCGCTCTCTTCCTCAACGTGGCCGCGATGTCCGCAGAACCGACACCTAACAAGCAGTTCTACCCCATCCGCCCCATCGTCAACGAGCCCCTGCGACAGCCCGGTACGCGGACAAGGCAGCAACGAGTTCGGACGGCTCGACGATGACGCGGAGGAACACGCCGCGTCGAGCACCTCACCGAATCTGGTGATGAGGCGATCCCGGAGATGCCGGTCGAGCGGCAGGCGCTAAGGGGAGCGAGCTTACGGAAACTCTTCTTTTTGAATATCATTCTAGAATGCTGTACAGTTCTGGCTCAGGACCCGGCGTCGCGGATGGCGAGTTGGGTGACACGAGGAGGCACAGTGCTGACAACCACGGAAACCGAGCTGATCGATACATCCGGGCCAGGCCAGAAGGGACTACGCGCGGGCGCCCTGGGCCTCCTGTCGAGCGTGGTGATCGGCGTCGCCTCCACCGCCCCGGCGTACAGCGTGGCCGCCACGATCGGACTGGTGGTGGCGGTCCTCTCTGTGCACACCCCGGGGATGCTGATCGTGGCCTTCGTGCCGATGCTGTTCGTGGCTTTCGCGTTCCGCGAGCTCAACAAGATCGATCCGGACTGCGGCACCAACTTCACCTGGGCGGTACGGGCCTTCGGCCCGCGGACCGGGTGGATGAGCGGATGGGGACTCCTCGCGGCCTGCATCGTGGTGATGTCCAGCGTCTCGCAGATCGCGGCCCGCTACGCCTACCTGCTGGTCGGGGCCAACGGCCTTGCGGCCAGCACCCTCTGGGTCACGGTGGGTGGAGTCGCGTTCATCGCTATCCTCACCTGGGTCTGCTACCTCGGCATCGAAATCTCCAGCCGACTGCAGTTCGCCCTGCTGGCGATCGAGTTGACCTCGATCTGCGTGTTCGCGGTGGTGGCACTGGTCAAGGTGTACAGCGGCCACACCCTAGCTGGCGGCGGTCATCCCTCCCTTTCCTGGTTCAACCCCCTGACCGGATCGTTTAGCGACCTGGCGGCCGCCTTCCTGCTCGTCATCTTCATCTACTGGGGCTGGGACACCTCTCTCAGCGTCAACGAGGAGACCAAGGACAGCGCTCGGACACCCGGTCGCGCGGCGGTGATCGCCACGATCATGCTGGTGGTGATCTTTGCCGTGGTCAGCACGGCGCTGCTCGCCTACGCCGGCCCGAGGTTCCTGGCCGCCAACACCGGTGACGTGCTCAGCGCGGTCGGCGGCAGCGTTCTCGGCGGCACCGCCGTCAAGATCCTCATCCTGTCCGTGCTGACCTCAGCGGCCGCCTCCACGCAAACCACGATCATGCCAGCCGCCCGCGTCACCCTGTCGATGGGTGCCCACGGCGCGCTGCCGCAGCGATTCGCCCGGGTGAATCCGCGCCGGCAGACCCCCGGCCTGGCGACGGTCGTCATCGGCGTCGTATCCGCTGCGATCTTCATCGTCCTGTCGATCATCTCCACCAACGTCCTGGCCGACTCGGCGTCGGCGGTCGGCGTGCTGATCGCGTTCTACTACGGACTCACCGCCTTCGCCTGCCCCTGGTTCTTCCGCAAGACCCTGCGCGAGAGCACGCGCAACCTGTTCATGCGCGGGATCTTCCCGGTCGTGGGCGGGCTGTTCATGGCCGCGGCCTTCGCCGAGTCAGTCAAGACGTACCTCCCGGCCGCCAGCAGCTACTCCAGCGTGGCCGGGGTCGGGGGCGTATTCATCCTGGGAGCCGGCTCGATCCTGATCGGTATCGCGGTCATGCTGGCGTTCCGGACCAAGTTCCGCGCGTTCTTCAGCGGCCAGACGCTATCCACCACCGCGTACAACGAGGAGATCTGATGAACCACGCTGACCTCATCATCACCGGCGGCGACGTCCGCACCATGAACCCCGACTCGCCGCGAGCTCAGGCACTCGCGGTAGCAGGCGATCGCATCATCGCCGTCGGCACCGACTCCGAGGTGCTTGCCCTGGGCGGGTCCGGGACGCAGCGGATCGACGCCGCCGGGAACACCGTGATGCCCGGCATCATCGACGCCCACAACCATGTCCGCCTGGGAGCCAACCCGACTGCGGTCTCGCTGTTCGGCGCGACCAATCTCGAGGAGATCCGGGCCCGGATCGCTCGCCATGTCGCCCGGAATCCCGGCGCGGACTGGATCGAAGGCGAGGGATGGAACTACGCCGCAGTCCCCGGCGGCCAGCCCACGGCGGCGATGATCGACGACGTATGCGCGGGGAAGCCCGCCTGGCTGTTCTCCTACGACGTGCACACCGTGTGGCTCAACAGCGAAGGGCTGCGTCGCTGGAACGCATCACCCGAGCAGCCCGAGCTCCCGTTTGGCGTCGCCGAGGTCGACCGTGATGGTCAGCTCACCGGCTGGGTCCACGATTTCGCGGTGATGGGAATCCATCCGCGGGGACAGCAGGCCCTGGAGCGGGTGCTGCCGGGCTACCACATCGACGCTCAGTACGGACGGCTGGTGACCAACCTGCGCGACGCCATCCGCTACGGCATCACCACGATCGTCGAACCGCAGAACGGCCTCGCCGATGTCGCCCTCTTCGAGCGGGCGCAGGCCGCCGGCGAGCTGCGGTCCCGCCTGATCGCCGCGATCATCTTCACACCGCACTGCTCACCTGACGTCCTCGACGAGGTGGCTAAGGCCAAGGCGGAGTACAACGGCAACCGTCTCACGCTGGGGCCGGTCAAGCTCTACATCGACGACGTCGTCGAACCGCACACCGCGGCCATGCTGGCTCCTTACTGCAACCACCCGGGGTCAGGTGCTACTTTCTGGCCAGCCGAAGACTTCGCGGAGCTCATCATCCAGCTCGAGGAGCGAGGCCTGCAGGCGTTCGTCCACGGCACCGGCGATCGGGGTATTCGTACCGCGCTGGACGGCTTCGAGACCGCCCGCCGCCGCCACGGCGCTCACGACACCAGGCATCAAATCGTGCACGTCGAATGCCTCGATCCCGCCGATGTGGGCCGGTTCGCTGACCTGGGCGTCGTCGCCTGCATGCAACCCCGCCACTGTGCGCCTGACCTCGTGCACGACTGGCGGGCTAACGTCGGTGACAGCCGGGAGCGTTACGCCTGGGCCATGCGCAGCCTCGCCGACTCCGGAGCGACGCTGGCCTTTTCCAGCGACTGGAACGTCGCCGAGATGGATCCCATGGTGGGCATCTACACCGCCCTGACTCGCGCCGACCTCGCCGGTG
>JBAUAY010000244.1:0-19686 GCA_049676235.1 Streptosporangiaceae bacterium | reverse complement strand
GCCCTTCGTTCTCAGCCGCCCGCGAGCGGACCAGCCAGGCGACCGCGGCCGCCGGGTGGCCGAGCGCCGCGGCGCCCGATGCGGTCGCCACCACCTCGCCGTTGTGCTCGAGTACCACGCCGATCAGCCGCAGGTCCAGGCCGGCCGCCGGGACGGCCGACCCGACCAGGTAGCGGCTCGCCGAGGTGTTGTCCGCGACCACGTCCGGCATGGTGAACTTGTAGTCGGTGTACCGGGAGTCGAGCACCTCGATGCCGACCGCGACCGAAGCGGTGGCGGCCAGCACCGCCGACGAGGTGACCGAAGGCCCAGCCAGGTCCGAACCCATGATGAACACGATCTCCGGCTCGGCCCTGGGCTGGATATGCCGGGCCACGACGAGCGGCTCGCCGAGATCGAGCGCGTCCGCGGCAGCCAGGTAGCCGCGGACCGGTTCGTGCACCCCGACCTGGGCTTGTGTCGCGCGGGAGGTCACGCCGAGCTTCCAGCCGGCCAGCGGGCCGGCCTCGCGCCGCAACAGCCGCTGCACCTCATAGGCGCAGGCCAGATCGAAGGTGACAAGCTCGGCCGACAGCGAGGTGATCGGCGCGCGGTCGGCGCGGGCCTTGGCCAGCCGCGCCGCGATCTCGGCGGTCTCGAAATCTTCGGAGGTCATAGCAAGGTCCTTACTCGACGACGCGGACGGTGACAGGGCCGAGGCGGTCGAAGTCGGCGCGGAACACGTCCCCGGCCCGCATCGGCACGGCGGCGTGCAGGGCCCCCGTCATGACCAGGTGCCCGGCTTCCAGCTTGGCCCCCATCTCGCCGAGGGTGTTCGCGAGCCAGGCCACCACCCGGACCGGGTCGCCGAGGGCAGCCGCGCCCGCGCTGGTGTCGACCAGCTCGCCCTGCCGGGTGAGCACCATCCCGATCAGCCGCGGATCTAGCCCGGCCAAGGGCACCAGTCGGCTCGAGATCGCCACCGCGCCGTTGGACGCCAGGTCGGCGACCGTGTCCGCCAGCTTGATCCGCCAGTCGGCAAACCGGGAGTCGACGATCTCGACGGCAGCGGTCATCCCGGCGATCGCCCGGCGGGCATCCAGCACGCTCACCCCGGGGCCGGCCAGCGGCGCCTCGAGCACGAACGCGATCTCGGCCTCGAGCTTGGGCTGGATGAACCCGGAAACCGGCACCGAATCGCCGTCGGCGTAGACGGTCGAGGCCAGCACCGGCCCGTAGTCCGGCTGGTCGACCCCGATCATTTTCTGCATGGGCTTGGACGTCAGCCCGACCTTGTAGCCGACAATACGGTCGCCGTCGGCCAGCAGCATGCTGGTCAGCTGCTGCTGTACCGCGTAGCCGTCGGCCATGCCGAGGTCGGGATCGGCGTCGGTGAACGGCTCGATCGGCTGCCGGGTGCGGCGGGCCTCGTACAGCGCCCTGGCCTTGCCGGCCACGTCCGTCAGCGGCATATCAGCCTTCCTTCCGTTGCTGCCA
The DNA here is from genome assembly GCA_049676235.1 of Streptosporangiaceae bacterium. Lineage (GTDB taxonomy): Bacteria > Actinomycetota > Actinomycetes > Streptosporangiales > Streptosporangiaceae > Palsa-504. The sequence continues at coordinate 18,210 of JBAUAY010000244.1, read as the reverse complement.
GGGCACAGAATTTTCCGGGGACCAGCCGAGCCGGCGGGACGCCGCCTCGGCCGCCTCGACGATCACGGGGGCCAGCCGGCGCAGCGACATGACGCTGCACCGGGCCAGCGGGACGCCGATGCTGATCGCGGCGACCACCTCGCCGCTGATATCGCGGACCGGCGCCGCGATGGACGCCACGCCGATCTCGCGTTCGTTGATGGCCTCGGCCCAGCCGCGGCGGCGGACCCGGGCCAGCTCGGCGGCTAGCCGCTCGGGGTCGGTGATCGTGTGCGGCGTCAGGGCGGTCATCGGGGCCGCGCGGAGCACCGCGTGCCGCCGGGCCTCCGGCAGGTAGGTGAGCAGCACCTTGCCCGAGCTGGTGCAGTGCACCGGCACCCGCCGCCCGGTCTCGGTGAACAGCCGCAGCGAGTGCGTGCTCTCCAGCCGGTCCACGTACACGACCTCGTGTCCGTCGAGCACCCCGACCTGGGATGACTCCCCGGTCTGGGCGCGCAGCTCGCCGAGCACCGGCCCGGCCGCCGCGTGCAGGTCCATGTGTACCCGGACCGCCTCGCCCAGCTCGAACATCACGATGCCGAGCCGGTAGCCGCCGGTGCGCGGATTCTGCTCGATCAGGCCCTCGGCGACCAGCGTGGTCAGCATCCGGTGCACCGTGCTCTTGCCCAGGCCCAGCCGACGGGCCAGCTCGGAGACCCCGAGGTCGGCCTCGCGGGACCGGAACACCTTGAGCAGCCGGGCCGCGTTGCGCACCGTGGAGAGCCCGCCGCCGGGGGCAGTGCCAGCCGTCATGAGCTCTTCTCCGCCGGCTTGGCTGGCTGCGCCGGCGGGGCCGGCGCCGGCGGCTGCCACTGAGTCCGGCCGCCGACCGCAGTCAGCAGCTCGCGCCGCACCTCGTCCGGATCGGGACGAGGCTGCGAAGCCAGGGCGCCGAGCGCCGCATTATGCGGTGCGACCGCCGCGGCCAGCATGGCGTGTGCCCGGACCAGCCCCGCCGCCGCGGCCCCGGCCATCTCGTCCACCAGGTCCTCCCGGCCGCGTACCCGGCTGCGGATCGTCTCGAAGTCCCGCGCCACCGCCGAATGCCCACCCGCCAGACCGGTGCCGACGTGCGCCGCCTGGTGCCCGGACAGGCCCGCGCCCGGCTCGGCCACGAAGTGGTAGACCACGGTCCGCACGCCCAGCGCGTGCCGAACTTCAGTGAAGGCCGGCCCCGCCGACTCGTCGATCAGCGCCAGCTCGGGCAGCACGACCGGGTCGAAGAACCGCAGCGTCCAGGAAAGTCCCTCCACCGACCCGGAAAGCTCGACCTCAGGAGGACGCACCGGCCCGAGCGAGTCCCGCGTGGCCAGCACGTGCAGGTTGCGCGCGCCCACGGCGGCGACCGTGAGCGGGCCCGGCGCCAGCAGCGGCATCTGGCCGCGGACCGCGACCGGGAAGGTCAGCGCCTGCGCCACGTACGCGCGGTGGATCTCCTCCACGTACCGCGCGACGGCCGCACGCATCTGCTCTGGCGTCGACATCGGGCCTCTTCCGCCGACCGGAGCCGGAAAGACACAGTGTTCCACATAGAAGAACGGTGGGGCTTTATCTGGAACATTAGGCGAGGTATGTTCGAGCCGTCAAGCGTTACCAGCCCTTGGAGGCACCGTGGGAATCCTGCGTCTAGCCCACGTCGACGTTCGCACCCCGGACCTCGAGTTGTCGATGGCCTACTACACCGAGGTGCTCGGGCTGCAGCTGGCCGAGCGCGGCGAGGACACCGTGTACCTCAAGTGCTGGGACGAGGAGGACCACCACTCGATCCGGCTCCGCTACGACCCGCGCACCGGCCTTGACCTGTTCAGCTTCCGGGTCGAGCACGAGGACGACCTGGCCGAACTGGAAAAAGCAGTCGAGGCCTACGGCTGCCAGGTGCGTCGGCTCAGCCGCGGCGAGGCTGTGGGCCAGGGTGAGTCACTCCGGTTCGTGATCCCGTCCGGGCAGACCATGGAACTGGTCTACGAGCTGGACAAGACCGGCAACATACTGGGCAAGCTGAACCCGTCGCCGGTGCCGCCACCTGACCTGCCGGGGATCGCGCCGCCGCGGCTCGACCACATGCTGATCAACGCGGAGGAGGTCGGCGAGGCCGGGGCATTCTTCCGCCAGGTCCTCGGTTTCCGGATGACCGAGCAGGTGCTCGACGCCAACGGCCACCAGCTCGGCGTATGGCTGGAACGCTCGCACTCCCCGCATGACATCGCCATCGTCAACGGCCCGAACGGCGCGCTGCACCACTTCGCCTTCTGGCTGGACGACTGGGACGAGGTCCGGAAGGCCGCCGACATCCTGGCCTTCAACGGCGTGCAGATCGACCAGGGCCCGACCAGGCACGGAGTGACCCGGGGCAACACCATCTACTTCTTCGACCCGCTCGGCATCAGGAACGAGGTGTTCACCGGCGGGTACCGCGCGGACCCGGACTTCCCGAGCATCACCTGGACCGAGGACCAGTTCGGCCGCGGGCTCTTCTACTACGAGAACGTCATCAGCCAGCGGTTCCTCCGCCTGCACACCTGAGGAGCAACCTTGAGCGACCGCATCCTGCGCCTGCAGCACGTCGAGGTCAGGGTCCCCGATCTCGAGCTGTGCACGGCCTACTACACCGAAGTGGTCGGCCTCATCGAGGTCGCCCACGAAGAGGGCCGGGTGTTCCTGAAGTGCTGGGACGAGCACGAGCACCATTCGGTCGTCCTGCGCCAGGCGCCCACTTACGGGCTCGATCACATGTCGTTCAAGGTCGCAGAGCAAGGTGACCTGGACTTCTACACCGACCGGGTGGAAAAAGCCGGGATCGCGGTCAAGCGCTTCGCCGCCCGGGAGCTCGGCCCGGGCTGGGGCGAGGCGATCAGGTTCGAGGCGCCCTCGGGCCACCTGGTGGAGCTGGTCTACGGCATGGAGAAGGTCGGCAACATGCTGCCGCTGACCAACCCGCCGCCGCGCCCGGCCAACCTGGTCGGCATCGCGCCGCCCCGGCTGGACCACATCTTCATCATGGCCGAGGACGTCGACGCGGCCACCGTGTTCTTCCGTGATGTGCTGGACTTCCGGCTGACCGAACAGATCCTCGCCAACGACGGCCACCAGCTCGCCACCTGGCTGGAGCGCTCGCACACCCCGCACGACCTCGCCATCGTCACCGGGCCGAACGGCGCCCTGCACCACTTCGCCTTCTGGCTGGACGACTGGAACGGGGTCCGCGACGCCGCCGACCTGCTGGCCTACAACGGCGTGACCATCGACGTGGCGCCGACCAGGCACGGCGTCACCCGCGGCTACACCGTCTACTTCTTCGACCCGGTGGGCAACAGGAACGAGGTGTTCACCGGCGGCTACTGGGTCGACCCGGACTTCGAGCCGATCACCTGGACCGAGGAGGAGATGGGCCGGGCCATGTTCTACTACGCCCGCGAGGTCAACGAGCGCTTCTTCACGGTTCACTCATGACCGACGACAACGCCGGCGGGCCGCGCCAGGCGGGCCCCGCGTTCCGCCGTACCGACCGCACCGATGCTCCCTACTACCTAGCCCGTTATGCCGAACGGCGTGAGCTCAAGCAGGCCGCTCAATCCGCGAGCACTACTCAGGCAGACGCGGACGCCGACCTGCCGCTGTACCTGCGCAGGTTCCGCGAGCGCGGCGCCCAGAATCAGGGTGCCGCCGTCCTCGAGGTCGACGGGGAGCGCTTCACCAGCGAGTTCGCCGGCGCGTCCCGGGACAAGGAGATCGTCGCGCCGCCCGAGCGCAAGCCGCAGGAGGACTTCGCCACCGAGATCCGGATCATCAGGCACGGGATCACCCAGGGCTACTCGACCGACGCCGGCCTGACCCCGATGGGCGGCTGGCAGTCGCATCAGCGCGGGCACAGCCTGTCCAAGAGCGTCCGCGCCGGCCAGAAAGTGCGGATCGTCTGCGCCGACACCAGCCGGGCCCGGCAGACCGCCGACCAGATCTATCGCGGCATGACCGACGGGCTGCGGCAGTGGGGGCGGGAGGCTGACATCGGCGCGCCCGAGCCGATTCCGGAGCTGCGCAACTTCCAAGTCTGGACGCCGGAGGGGCCGCGCGACATCACCTCGGCGTTTCGCCAGTACCAGGCGCTGATGGAGAAGCTGGAGCGGATGGCGGTCGGCGACCGGCCGCGGTGGCTGGTGGAGATCGACCGGTTCTACCACCTTCAGCTCGGCGGCGCGGATCCGATCTACATGTGGCTGACCATCCCGCTGATGTACTTCGAGCCGCCGCAGTCGTGCGTACGCCGGTTCTGGCGCGGATTCCACCGGCTGATGACGGAGTCGCCGGACACCCGGATCATCGCGGCCACCCATTCCGGGCCGATTCGGGCGTTTGCCACCTGGGCGCACGGTTACGATCCAGGCGAGCCGTACAACACCGAGGAAGTCGTGGTGCGGATCCGCCGCGGCGGCGGGACCGCGCTGGTGGCCTACCGCAACCGGGTCACCGAGGTGAACGTACCGCCGCCGGACGAGATGCCGGTCTGGGAGTAAGAGCTGTCGGAAGACTTAGCCGCCGGAGGACTCATGCAACGCAGCACGCAGCGCATCCTGGCTACGCACGTCGGCAGCCTGGCCCGCCCGCCCGGCCTGCTTGAGGTGATGCGGGAGAAGGAGCACGGCCGGGCCTATGACCCGGCCGCCTTCGAGGCCATGGTCAGCGACGCGGTGCTGGACGTGGTGCGCCGCCAGGCAGTGGCAGGCCTGGACGTGGTCACCGACGGCGAGCAGGGCAAGGTCTCCTTCCTCACCTACGTCAAGGAGCGGCTGGCCGGCTTCGACCAGGTGGAGGGCGAGACGCTGCTGCCGCCGTCCTGGCAGAAGGAGATCGACGACTTCCCCGAGTACTACCACTCCTATATGTCGAAGTACTCCTCGGCGGTGGCGCCGATGCGGGTGATGGTCTGCACCGGCCCGGTCAGCTACGCCGGCGAGGCCGCGCTGGCCGCCGACGTCGCCAACCTGCGCGCCGCGCTGGCCGATCCCGAGGTGGCCGGCCGGGTGACCGAGGCCTTCCTGCCGTCCACCAGCCCCAGCGGGTTCGGTCGCAACGAGTACTACGCCACCGAGCAGGATTACCTGGCCGCGGTGGCCGAAGCCATGCGGGCCGAGTACCTCGCGATCGTCGAGACCGGTTTCCTGCTGCAGGTGGACGACCCGTGGCTGATCGAGATCCTGGCCGACGACGGCCGCAGCGATCCGGCCGAGCGCCGCCGCCGGGCCGAGGAGCACGTGGCGGCGCTCAACCACGCGCTGCGCGGTATCCCGGAGGACCGGATCCGGCTGCACACGTGCTACGGGCTCAACCACGGGCCGCGGCTGAACGACATCCCGCTGGCCGAGGTGGCGCCGGTGATGCTGCGGATCAACGCGGGCGCTTACTCCTTCGAGGTCGCCAACCCGCGGCACCAGCACGAGTGGCGGATCTGGGCCGACCTGAAGCTGCCGGACGGCAAGATCCTGCTGCCCGGGCTGCTCGGGCACGCGACCAACTACGTCGAGCATCCCGAGCTCATCGCCGACGGCATCTGCCAGTACGCGAGCCTGGTCGGCCGGGAGAACGTCATCGCCAGCGCCGACTGCGGGTTCTCCTCCCGGGCCTCGTTCGCCCCCGAAGTGCATCCCACCGTGGTGTGGGCCAAGTTCGCCGCGCTCGCCGAGGGCGCCGCAATCGCGACCAAGCGCCTGTGGGGAGAGAGCTGAGTTGACTCAAAACGCAGACACGGGCCCGAAAACCCTGGCCGCCATCGTCGGCCCCGGCAACATCGGCACCGACCTGCTGGCCAAGCTCCAGCGCAGCCAGCACGTCGAGGTCGGCTACATGGTCGGCGTGATCGAGTCCGACGGGCTGGCCCGGGCCCGTGACCTCGGCCTGGCCGCCTCGGCCGAGGGCCTGGACTGGCTGCTGCGCCAGGACCCGCTGCCGCAGCTGGTGTTCGAGGCCACCTCGGCCAAGGCGCACAAAGCCAACGCGCCGCGCTACCTCGAGGCGGGGATGCAGGCCATCGACCTGACGCCAGCCTCGCTCGGGCCGCCGGTCTGCCCGCCGGTCAACCTGCACGCCCACCTGGACGCCCCGAACATCAACATGATCAGCTGCGGGGCGCAGGCCACGGTGCCGATCGTGCACGCCGTCTCCTCGGTCGTCCCGGTGCCCTACGCGGAGATCGTCGCGTCGGTGGCCTCCCGGTCGGCCGGCCCGGGCACCCGGGCAAACATCGACGAGTTCACCCACACCACGTCCCGCGCCATCGAGACGGTCGGCGGCGCGCAGCGGGGCAAGGCGATCATCGTCCTCAACCCGGTCGAGCCGCCGATGATCATGCGGGACACCGTGTTCTGCGCCATCCCGGCCGACGCGGACACCGACGCGATCACCGCGTCGATCCTCCGGCGGGTGGCCGAGGTGCAGCGTTACGTGCCCGGCTACCAGCTGCGCGCCGAGCCGCAGTTCGACGAGGCCCGCGAGTCCTGGCAGGGGAACGCCCGGGTGGCCGTCTTCCTGGAGGTCCAGGGGGCCGGTGACTACCTGCCCGAATACGCGGGCAACCTGGACATCATGACCTCGGCCGCCGCCCAGGTCGGCGAGGTCATCGCCCAGCTCCGCTCCCACCAGGTGACAGCATGACCACCTCTGCCGCTTCCGCCACTCCTGTGCACCTGCGCATCACCGACACCACCTTGCGCGACGGCAGTCACGCGATGGCGCACCAGTTCACCGAGGAGCAGGTCCGCACCACCGTGCACGCGCTGGATGCGGCCGGCGTGGAGGTCATTGAGGTCACCCACGGCGACGGCCTGGGCGGCTCTTCGTTCAACTACGGCTTCTCCCGGGTGGACGAGATCGCCCTGATCGCGGCCGGGGTGCAGGAGGCCACCCAGGCCAAGATCGCCGTCCTGCTGGTGCCGGGCATCGGCACCAAGGACGACCTGCGTAACTCCTTCGAGGCCGGGGCCTCGGTGGCCAGGATCGCCACCCACTGCACCGAGGCCGACGTGTCTATCCAGCACTTCGGGCTGGCCCGCGACCTGGGCATGGAGACCGTCGGCTTCCTGATGATGGCGCACAAGACCACCCCGGCCGAGCTGGCCAGGCAGGCCCGGATCATGGTGGACGCTGGCGCCGAGTGCGTCTACTGCGTGGACTCGGCGGGCGCGCTGGTGCTCGGCGACGCGCAGGAGCGGATCCAGGCCATGTACGCGGAGATCGGCCACCAGGCGGAGATCGGATTCCACGGCCACCAGAACCTCTCCCTGGGCGTGGCCAACTCGGTGCTGGCCTACCAGCACGGCGCCCGGCAGGTCGACGGCGCGCTGTGCGCGCTCGGCGCCGGGGCCGGCAACTCACCCACCGAGGTGCTGGCGGCCACCTTCGACCACCTCGGCGTGCACACCGGCGTGGACGTCGGCGGGGTGCTCGCCGCGGCCGAGGAGGTCGTCCGGCCGTTCCTGCCGCGCTGGCCGAAGATGGACCGGTCCGCGATCGTGCAGGGCTGGGCGGGGGTGTACAGCAGCTTCCTGCTGCACGCCGAACGGGCCGCCGAGCGCTACGGCGTGCCGGCGCACGAGATCCTGCAACGGGCCGGCGAGCTCGGCTACGTCGGCGGCCAGGAGGACATGATCATCGACATCGCCGTCCAGCTCGCCCAGGAGCGAGACCTGGCCGCGACCGGCGCGCGGTAGAGCGGGCGGGGGCCATGCAGTTCATCTCACACGTGATCGACGGGCAGGAGGCCGAATCGGTCTCCGGCGCCCGGTTCGCCTCAGTGGACCCATGGCTACGCGAGCCCTACGCCGAGGTCGCGCTGGGCGGTCCCGAGGACGCCGACATCGCCGTCCGGGCCGCCCGTCGGGCTTTCGACGAGGGCCCGTGGCCGCGGATGGGGTACGCCGAACGGGGCGCGCTGCTGCACCGGTTCGCCGACCTGATCGAGGCGAACGCCGACGCGCTCGCGCTGGCCGACACGACCGACATGGGCAAGCCGATCAGCGACGCCCGCGGCCGGGACGTGCCGCGCGCCGCGGCCAACTACCGGTTCTTCGCCGACCACGCCCGGCTCGCCACCGGCGACACGCTGCCGATGGATAGCGGCCACCACGCCTACACCCGGTTCGAGCCGGCTGGCGTGGTCGCCGCGATCGCGCCCTGGAACTTCCCGCTGATGCTCGAGTCCTGGAAGGTCGCCCCGGCGCTGGCCTGGGGAAACACCGTGGTCCTCAAGCCGGCCGAGGACAGCCCGGCGTCCGCGACGCTGATGGCCGGCCTGGCGCTGGCGGCCGGCCTGCCGCCGGGGGTGCTCAACGTGCTGCACGGCTACGGCCCCGGCTCGGCCGGGGCGGCACTGACCGAGCATCCCGGCGTCGACCGGATCACCTTCACCGGGGAGTCGGCCACCGGCCGTGTCATCGCCCGCGCGGCCGCCGCCAACCTGGTGCCGGTCAGCCTGGAACTGGGCGGCAAGGGCGCCAACATCGTCTTCGACGACGCCGACCTGGACGGCGCGGTCGCCTGGTCGATCCGGGCTGTCTTCAGCAACGCCGGCCAGGTCTGCCTGGCCGGCTCGCGGCTGTACGTGCAGCGCGGCATCTACGCCGAGTTCGTGGACCGGTTCACCGTCGCGGCCCAGGCCCTGGTGACCGGCGACCCGAAGCGCGAGGCCACCCAGCTCGGCCCGCTGGCCTCGGAGGAGCACTACAAGAAGGTCCGGTCCTACCTGGACGGGATCGAGGCCGACGGCGGTACCATCCGCACCGGCGGGCTCGCCGCGGGCTGGACGGTGCTGCCGACCGTGGTGGAGAACGCGCCGCCGACCGCCCGGGTATGCCGGGAGGAGATCTTCGGGCCGGTGGTGACGGTCAGCGCCTTCGACACCGACGCCGAAGCAGTGACGCTGGCCAACGACACCAGGTACGGGCTGAACGCCATGGTCTTTACCCAGAACCTGCGCCGGGCGCACCGTGCGGCGGCCGCGCTGAAGGCCGGCACGGTGTGGGTCAACTGCTTCTTCGTGCGGGACCTGCGCGCGCCGTTCGGCGGGGTCGGGGATTCCGGCATCGGCCGCGAGGGCGGCAATTTCAGCCGGGAATTCTTCACCGAGCCCAAGGCCGTAGTCATGGAGATCTGAACTGCCGCCCGACGGCGCTGTACCGGGGCCACGGCCCGCCGCGCGCGTTCTTGTCCTGGCCAGCCATTGCCGGCCGTTCGCGCAGGCCGTAACTTGCTGGACATCGGATCGCACCAATACCTAGGAGCCGCAATGGCCACCGTCATTCCCGTCGACGAGTTCATTAACGACGAGTGGTATCCCGGATTCAAGCCCGGCTACACCCACGCGCCGTGGTATGTGGACCCGGTCCAGACGTTCAGCAAGGAAGACGAGAAGAACTTCTGGTTCCTCGACTTCCACTGGCCGCGCGGCCTGACCCCGATGGGACTGATCTGGAACGAGGACGGCTACAACTGGTCCTCGCAGCTGGCCGCCGAGCAGATGCCGCTGCCGCCCGGCCGGGGAATCACCTGCCGACTCGGCGGCACGCACACCTACGGCTCGCCGCTGCCGGTGACCGACGTGCGGGAGATCGGCCAGCGGGCCCGGCGGCTCGAGCGCGTCCTGCCGCCGTTCTTGCAGAACTTCGACACGATCTGGGGCCATATGCGGGAGGAGGTCAACGAGAGCTGGGACTACTTCCATGGCCTGGACCTGTCCCCGCTGTCACTCCAGGACCTGCGCGAGAACCTCATCCAGGCCCGTCAGTACCACAAGCGCGCCTTCGAGATCCACTTCCAGGTGATGTACCCGCTGCTCGCGAACTACGTCGGCTTCTACAGCATGTGCACCGAGCTCGGCCTGGACCCGGGTCAGATCGGCAAGTTCCTGCAGGGCTACGACACCAAGATCATGGAAACCGACCGGGAGCTGTGGCGGCTGACCAGCGCGGCCCGCGCGGCCGGGCTTGAGTCGGCCTTCGCCGCGCACGAGGCCGACGGGATACGCGCCGCGCTGACCGCCCAGGGCGGCGCGGCCAGTACCTGGCTGACCAAGTTCGATGACTTCCTTCAGGTCTACGGCTGGCGCACCGAGGGGTCCTGCGACATCGCGCTGCCGAGCTGGATCGAGGACCCGACCCCGGCCCTGGGGACGATCAAGACGTTCCTGCTTAAGGACACCGATCACGACTTCGAGGCGGCCAGGAACGCGGCTGTGGAGGAGCGCGAGGCGGCCGTCGACGCCGCCAGATCCACCCTCACCCTCCAGGAGCAGAAGCTCTTCGACGGCGGCCTGGCCTCCTGCCGGGCGGCGAACTTCCCGTGGTGGCAGGACGACCACAACTACTACATCGACCTGCGCATCTCGCTGCCGATGCGGTGGGCCTGCCAGGCCATCGCGGACCGGGTCGGGGCCGACCACCAAGACGACACGCTCTACCTGTTCTGGGAGGAGATCATGGACGTGTCGGCTGGCCGCAGGCCCTACGCCGGGCTGCGCGGCCTGGTCGAGGAGCGCAAGCAGTACTTCGACTACTGGCTGCACCGGCGGCCCACCCTGCCCAAGGTGGTCGGCACCATCCCGGAGTCGGTCAACGACCCCATCCTGATCGAGATCTTCGGGCTGAACAGCCACTTCCTGCGGGCGGTGGAGGCGGTCGGCTCCGGCGGGCAGGTCAAGACCCTGACCGGCGTGCCGGCCTCGAAGGGTGTCGGCCGGGGACCGGCGCGCGTCCTGCACAACGCCGACGAACTGCACCGGCTCAGCCCCGGCGAGGTGCTGGTGTGCGAGTCCACCTCGCCCAACTGGACGCCGGCGTTCGCCAAGATCGCCGCCTGCGTATGTGACGGCGGCGGCACCCTGTCGCACGCGGCCATCGTCGGACGCGAGTACGGCGTGCCCACGGTGACCGCGGTCGGCCTGGCCACGATGGTCATCGCCGACGGGGACGAGGTCGAGGTGGACGGCACCACCGGCCGGGTGACCGTGCTCAAGCAGGCCGCTGCCGGGCAGGGCTGAACCGGTGCCGGACGCCATCGCCTGGGTGGACGAGATCGCCCCGGAGCAGGCCGTCGGCGTCTGCGGCGCCAAGATGGGCCGGCTCGCCGAACTGCTCCGGGCGGGCGTCAGCCTGCCGAAGGGGTTCACCGTCACGGTCGAGGCGTTCCGGCGGCACTGGGCTCAGGCGGGCCTGGACGAGGTGGTCGACGCGGTGCTCGGCGGGCTCGGCCCGGACGCCGGGCCCGCCGAGGTCGAGGCCGCCGCGCGCTCGGTGCGGGCCGAGGTGACCGGCCGGGACATCGGCGCGGAGCTGGCCGCGCTGATCAGCGAAGCCTACGAGGAGCTGAGCTCGCGCTGCTTCGAGATCAACGTCCCGACGGCGGTGCGCAGCTCGGCCATCGGCGAGGACTCGGGCACGGCCAGCTTCGCCGGGATCTTCGACACCTACCTCGGGGTGTCCGGCCCGGACCGGGTGCTCGAGGCGGTCCGGCAGTGCTGGGCCAGCCTGTTCAATGCGCGCGCGGTGGCCTACCGGGTACGGGCCGGCACGCACCACCGGGACATGCCGATGGCCGTCGGCGTCATCGAGCTCATCCACGCCCGGGCCTCCGGGGTGGCCTTCTCCGCCCACCCGGTCACCGGCAAGATCGACCGCATCGTCATCGAGACCAGCTGGGGCTGGGGCGAGGCGGTGGTGCAGGGCCTGGTCACGCCGGACCACGTCGAGGTCGGCAAGGCTGACCAGCGTGTCCTGCGGTACCAGGTGGCGGCCAAGAAGGTCGTGTCCAGCTTCGACTACGCCGTCGGCCGCGTGGTCGAGACCGCCATGCCGGCCCGCCTGGTCGACCGCCGGGTGCTCGACGACGAGCAGATCGCCGCCGTGGTCGACGCCGTGCTGGCCGTCGAGCGGCACTACGGCTACCCTGTCGACGTGGAATGGGTCCTGGACCGCCACCGCCGCGAAGGCGAGCCCGTCTGCGTCGTCCAGGCCCGCCCGGTCACCGTCACCGCCCCTCAGGCCGCTGCCCCCACCGAATGGAACCCCGCCGCCATGGCCGCGAAATACGTTTTCGGGACATAGCGCACCGACGGAAAGGAAGTCACATGCATGTGCTGACTGTTTGCTACGGGCACCCGGCTGACCCGGCCGCGTTCGATTCGTACTACGCGTCCACCCACCGCCCGCTGGCCGAGAAGATCCCCGGCCTGGTCAGCTTCACCGCTCGCCACTGCGACTCGCTCGATGGTTCGCAGCCGCCTTATTACCTGCTAGCCGAGCTCAGCTTCGCCTCACAGGAGGCGCTGAACGCCGGCTTGGCCTCGCCCGAGGGACGGGCAGCCGGCGCGGACGTCGCGAACTTCGCCGATGCCGGAGCGACGATGTTCGTCGCTCGCGACTGACACTGGCCCGACCCGAAGCCTCCAGCCAGACGGCCCGCCCGCCGCATTGACCCAGCGACCCCGATTTGTCTGCAGTTTCGGGTGCTATAACCCCCGAAACTGCAGACAAATACTCATTCCGCTACGTATCCGGCGATCTCAGCTCGTCACTCCGCAGCCTCGTGACCAGTAATCCGGTCGGCCAGCACGATGTCACCGGACCAGCCGCAGGCCCCGCAGAAGCACACGAAGACCCGGTCGCGGCCGGTCCAGTACTCGGTGGTCAGCCCGTGGCCGCCATCGGCCAGCGACAACGCCGCCGCGCAGGCCGGGCAGTACCTGGGCGCATCCCGGCGGTGCCGCTCGGCGTCAACCGGAAACCAGCCCCGGTATGCGTCAGGACCGGCCGGAGCACCGGCCGCGATCACCGTCACTCGGCCGCGGCCTTCCGGTTCTCGTTCGCCTTGATGTGCAGCTTCTTCAGCGCGTCGGCCTGCGGGCTGAACCGGGACGAGGCCTTGTCGATGAAGTCGATCGCGAACGAGGTGCCGGCGTCGAACTTGTTCTTCTCGCACGGCAGGTCGATCCGGTCGCGGAAGTCCCGGTACACCCCGAGCGGGTCCTCGCCCCGGGCTACCAAAGACATATTCTCCTTGAACATCCGCCGCAGCATCGTCACGCCGATGTCCGAACGTCCCAGGTGCTCCACGGTCCGGTCGGTGATCGGCCCCTGGGTCACCCAGGCCATCATGTCCTGCCCCTCGACGTAGTCCACCCGATGCCTGCCGTGCTCGTCGTAGACCGGGATCTCGTAGTCGGGGACCTGCGGCTGATCGGGGTACTCGATGCCGACCGGGGCGTGCACGGTGTAGAGCATGAACCGGGTGGTGGTCCGGTCCACCGGCACCCGGATCTGCATCTGCTCGATGTTGGCCCCGCCGACCCGCATGTTGTACGGGAACACCAGCGGGTGGCCGATCTTCCAGTCGTCGTCCTCCTCGGACGCGCCCTCGACCACCCGGCGCTTGATGATGCCCCACTCGAACGCGTCGAAGCCCACCTTGACGTGCTTCTTGCCGAACGAGGGCGGCGCGTCGAAGCCCTGGTGCCTGGCCATGAACGCGAAGAACCGGCCGTGCAGCCACTCGGTATGGTGCGGGTCGACCGCGTTCTCCATGATCTGCACGAAGTTGCAGGGCAGTTCGGTCCAGCCGATGTCCCGGACCCCGTCCATCACGAACACGTCGAAGCGGGGCAGTTCCGGCGCCGGGTCCGGGCCGATATAGGCCCAGACCAGGCCGCCGAGTTCTTGCGCATGACCGGCCTGCGCCCGGACCCGGTCGCGGAAGTTGGTCTCCTCCCGCTCCGCGGGCTGGTCCAGGCAGGAACCGTCGGTGCCGAACAGCCAGCCGTGATACGGGCAGCGCAGCCCGTCGGCTTCCACCACGCCGTAGGCCAGCGAGGCCCGCCGGTGCGGGCAGCCCTCCGGCAGGATGCCGTACTTGCCGCGCGGCGTCTTGAAGACGGCGAAGTCCTCGCCGAGCAGCCGGGCCGGCCGGACCGGGAACTCCTCGAGTTCGCGGGTGAACGCGACCGGATACCAGTAGCGCCGCAGCAGCTCGCCCATCGGGGTGCCCGCCGCGACCTGGGTCAGCTCGTCGTTCTGTTCGGCGGTCAGCATGTCAAACGCTCCTGTGCTCGCAACTCACTCGATGATGGTGGCTCAGTCGATGATCGTGACAGTGCCGGCGTTGCCATCTACCCGCAGCCGCTGGCCGGTCTTGATGGTCTTGGTGCCGAACGCGGTGCCGGTGACGGCGGGCAGCCCGTACTCGCGGCACACGATCGCGGCGTGGCTCATGATCCCGCCCACATCGGTCACCGTCGCGGCGATCTTGCCGAACACCGGCGCCCAGCTCGGCGCGGTCAGCGGCGCGACCAGTACTTCGCCCTCGCGCAGGTCGGCGATCCCGTCCGCCGACATGATCACCCGGGCCGGGCCCTCCGCGATGCCGGGCGAGGCGGCGAAGCCGGAAAGCCCGCCGTCGGCCTGCGCCCCGCCGAGCCACTGCCGGACGCTGTCGGAGGTGATGCCCCAGAGCATGACGGTGAACGGCTCGGTGATCACCTCGGGCGGCACGCCCAGGGCCGGCGGCGGCGACCACTGCCGGAGCGCGTTCATGATCCCGTTACGGCGAGCCATCTCCCGCGGCCAGTACTTCGGCCCGCGCGAGGGCACGCCGACCGCCCAGCCGTGGTAGAGGTCGAACAGCACCTCGGGCACCTCGTGCCTGCTCAGCAGGAACACGTCGTCCGGGTCGGCGAAGAACTCCGCCTCCACCAGGAGACGGCCCAGGTCGCGCATCTTGCGCCAGACCACCGAGTGGGCCCAGTGCTCGACGTAGAAGTTGTGGTTCTCCACGTATGGGAACACGGTGCGGGCCAGCCCGAGCTTGGCGCCGAACGTGGCCCGGTCCTCGTCGCTGTCGATCAGGTCGGAGTACTCGGCCACGATCCGGTCGCGTTCGGCGATGACGGCCTCCATCGGCCGCTCGAGCGTCTCGCCGCGCTGGACCATGGCGATGTAGGTGCGCAGGAAGCCGAGCGGGATGTCCAGGTTCTCCAGCCACACCTTGTCGCTGTGGTAGAAGCCGCTGCCAGCGGAGAAGTTGAACCAGGGCTGCTTGGCCTCCTCCCAGGCCGCCAGCCACTTGTCGCCCTGCGGGTCGCCGCGCAACCCGTCCAGCACTTCGGTGGCAGGAGGAGGCGGGTCGGAACCGGCGAACCGGTCCGCCAGGCCCAGTTCGACCGCGAGCTGGGCCAGCTTCTTGATCTCGTCGTCCGGCTGGAACAGGTCGACCTGGATCCCGGCCACCATCTTGGCGATGGCCTGATCCGGGATGGACGGGAACAGCTGCTTGCAGCAGCCGAAGAAGTCCAGGTAGGCGGCGTAGCCGAGGTTGAGGAACTCGAAGTGGTGGTGCCAAAGCTTGAGCGTCAGGTCCACCAGCCGGTGATAGGTGGTGAGCAGGTGCAGGGCGCTCCCGGTGCCCCGACCCTCGGTGATGACGGCCATGTCCTCCCGGTGCGGCAGCGGCGTGAAGCTGATCGCCTCGAGCTCGTCGATGAGCGCGCGGACCTTGGGCATCCAGGCCGCGTACAGCCGGTCCCAGTTCTGGAAGTAGTACCCGGCCCGTTCGGCGAACTCGGGCACCCGAGCGCCGATCTCCTCCGGGTCGGCCACGCCGACGGGGGAGAGGTACATGTAGCCGTTCAGGAAGCGGAGGTCCACCCCGAAGGCTGGCGGTATCACGTAGTGCCTGGTGTTGTACTGAGACAGGGCGATGATCGCGTACTCCAGGATGGTGGCGTCCCACGGCGGGATCACCTCCGGCGTGTGCACGCCATCCATGAACCAGAACGTTTCCTCCTCGTACTCGCGGCGGTCCTCGCTGAACACCGACGAGTACGCGTACAGGTCCTGCCATCCCTCCGCCCCGGCAGGAGTCGGCATCTCGAACGGGCTAGGGAACCGGTCGGCCATGATGTTCCTCCTGGGAACTAAGGGTGCCGGCGGCCACCATTGGCCGCCGGGTAATGCGGGTAAGCCAGCCAGGGTCAGCCGTGGCCTTCCGGTGTGCTGTGAGAAGGGTTCAGCAGGGTCTGGACCATGCTGGCGATCGGATCCGCGGTGCAGCTGGCGGCCGACCTGGCGCGGCGGCTCCACACCGTCTCCGGGCGGCTCTGCAGCAGCAGCACGTGGGGCTCACTCCCGGGCGAAGCCTCGAGCGCCCACTCCACGTCCTGCGGGCACCGGTAGTGCTTCTCCGCGCGCCGGGCCAGCCTGGCCACGGCCAGGATCTCATCGTCGGTCAGGCAGGGGACGGACTGCCGGTCCGCGTCCACCGGAGCGGCGGTCACCGTGTTCCCGTCAACCAGCCGGTACTCCAGGGTCTTCGCCGAGATCGTGCGCCGGGTGATCGCGCCCATGACCTTGTCAACCAGGAAGTTGTCCGGGGTGACCTCGCCGCTGACCACGGCCTCGCCGAAGCCCCAGGACGCGTCGATGGCGATCTGCGACCGGTCGCCGTTCGTCGGGTTGAGGGTGAACGCCACCCCGGCGGCCCGCGGCCGCACCATCTGCTGCACGCCGACGCTCATCGCCGCGCTGGCCCGGCCGTAGCCCCGCTCGATCCGGTAGGCGATGCCGCGGTCGGTGAACAGGCTGGCCCAGCAGCGGAGCACGTGGGTCAGGACCGAGTCGGCGCCGCGTACCCACAGGTAGGTGTCGTGCTCGCCGGCGAAGCTCGCGTCCGGCTGGTCCTCGCAGGTCGCCGAGGAGCGGACCGCCACCGGCAGGTCGCCGTCCCCGTCCTGCTCGCACAGCCGCGCGTATGCGGCCCGGATCGCGTCGGCCAGGTCGCCGGACATGACCAGCGAGCCGATCAGCGCCCGCGCCCGCTCTCCGGCCGCCGCGACCGAACCTGGATCGCGCGGGTCAACCGCCGCGATCAGGGCGTCGAGCTGTCCGGTGAGCCCGCCGTCGGCCAGCGCCTTGCGATAGCAGTCGGCCGAGACCGCGAAGCCGGGCGGTACCGGCAGGCCGGCGCGCAATAGCGTGCCCAGGGAGGCGTTCTTGCCACCGAGCACGGGGGCGTCGGCAGGTGAGTAGTTCTCGAACCACAGGATCTGTGCCACGTAACCCCCAGGCGTCACCGCCGGTTGTGCGGTAGCCCAGACCGTACGACGCGCCTGCCTGGCATACCAATGCTCTTGTCCCGCATAGCGGAACGGAGTTACGGTGGGGCCCATGACGCTCAGCGGGCCGGCCACGGCCAGCGCCCAGGACCGGGCCACGCTGGCGTCGGTGCGCAACGCCGCCCGCGTGCTGCGCGCGTTCTCCCGGGCCGGTCAGGAGCTCGGCATCACCGAACTCTCCCGCCAGCTAGGCCTGGGCAAGAGCACCGTGCACCGGCTGGTGACCACGCTGACGGCCGAACGGCTGCTCGAGCGGGGCAGCACCCCGGGCCGGTACCGCCTCGGCCTGGTCCTGTACGAGCTGGGCAGCAACGTCACCGAGCACGTGGACCTGCACCAGGCGGCGCTGCCGGTGCTCACCACCTTGCGGCACGAGACCGGCGAGATGGTGCACGTGGCCGTGCTCGACGGGCTCGAGGTGGTGTACGTGGAGCGGCTGGAGAGCCGCAACCTGCTGCCGATCTTCCGTCAGGTCGGGCACCGGCTGCCGGCCCACTGGACGAGCTCGGGGAAGATCCTGCTCGCCGCGCTGCCGGCGGATGAGCTGACCCGGCGGCTCGCCGACTGGCGGCCGGTAGCTCAGACGCCGTGGACCATCACCGACAAGAACCGGCTGCTGACCGAACTGGCGGCGATAGCCGAGCGCGGCTGGGCGCAGAACAACGAGGAAGGGCACCTGGGCATCGTCTCGGTGGGCGCGCCGATCCGGGGCCGGGACGGCAAGGTCATGGCGGCGGTCAGCGTCGTCGGCGACAGCGCCCGGATGCGCACCACGATGCGCCGGGCCACCGCGCTGGTGGTCGAGTCGGCCCGGGTCATCTCCCGGCGGCTCGGCTACAGCTCGGTGTCGGCTTAGCAGGATTTTTGGGCCTAACGGACCAGGTACCCGCCTCCTGCCGGCCTGGTCCGAAAATAGAGCCTTTGGTGGGCAGGCGGCAGCGGCCGGCGGCGCGGAGCGGCGTCGGCTATCTCGGTGGGGCTTGTTAGCCGGTGGCGGGCAGGGCCGGGTCGGTGTCGGGGGTCAGGGG
>JBAUAY010000243.1:0-3164 GCA_049676235.1 Streptosporangiaceae bacterium | reverse complement strand
GCCCACGTCAGGGCGAGCCTGCCGGTGACCACCGCGGTGATGAGTGCCGCGGGTCCCCGGCCGTGACCCGCGGACTCGGCCTGGCTGAGCGCCGCGACCTGGATGAGTAGCGTCAGGATCAGCGTGACGGTGCCGAGCGGCCCGATGTCGGAGCGGCGCATTATGTCCAGCGCGGCGGGCGCGGGCTTGCCGCTCGCCAGGCCGTCCGCCAGGTCGGCCAGCCCGTCGAGGTGAAGGCCCCGGCTGAGCAGGGCGAGCAGTCCGACCGCGAGCCCGGCCGCGGTCAGCGGCCCGGTCCCGAGCGGGTGATCGGCTACCCACAGGACAGCCGAGGCGATGACGCCGAGCAGCAGCCCCACCGCCGGCGCCCACGCCATCGCCGCGGCCACCGTGGCCGGCGCTGGGACCGGTTCAGCCGCCAGGGCCGTACCGTCCGCGGCCGGCGGGTCGGCCCCGCGCCACGGGATCACGGTGAGCAGTGTCACCGACAGCCTCAGGCCCATCCCTCTCATGCCGGAGGAGCCTACCGGCTGGCCACCCAAAGACGTACTATCTTAAGCGGGGGCCAGAAAGCGACCGGATGGCGGTGGCATAGGCGTGTCCGAGTGGTGGTCGATCGAAGTCTTCGACGCGAGTGAACTGCCGGCTCGCCGCTGGAAGGACTCCTACCAGGACGACCTCACCGAGGCGGCGTTGACACACGGCGCGATCGAATGGGCGTGGCATGAGCATCGCTATGGCGTGCTGTTCGAGGTGCTCTTCGACTCCGACGAGCAGTGGGAGGCGTTCCGTGCCTTGCCGGCGGTCCGTTCGGCGCTCGACGGCGCGCCCGACCCGGTGAACGGCCTGATCGTCTACCGCGGCCGCGGGGGAGGGTCGGGACCGAGGAAGCCCCGCAAGCCCAGGCCCGCTCCGGGCGCGAGCAGCATGAGTCTGCCCGAGCCAGCCGAGGAGCGCGTCCTGCATCTAGCCGGCGTCGCGCCGCCTGGGAGGCCGGAGGTCGGTTAGATTCGCTCCCACGGGTAAAGCACCCGGCGGGACGGTGCAGGATGGGGACATGAGGGAAACGCGAGTCCTGACCGACGGCCTGAGGTCGGCGATCGAGCATAGCGGCTACTATCCGGGCCTGGTGTCCGACGCGGTCGCCTCGGCGCTGGGATCGGAGCCAGTCACGGCCTACGTCGTCCACCACGACGCGATCTTCGACCCCGGCATGGAGGTACGCAGGCACATGACCGTGCTGGCGCTCACTCCGACCCGGCTGGTGTACTCCCACACCGACGAGCATCCGGCCGAGGATTCCGACAGCCGCCCGCGGGCGGAGACGAGCACCGAGGCGATCCGGTTCGCCAAGATCTCATCCGTGGCCCTCAGCCGCGTGGTACCCGACCCGGCGGCCTACGTGCCCGGCGTCACTATGCCGTCGGAGGTCATGCTGACCATAGGCTGGAACGTCCTTTCCCACCTGGAGCTCGAGCCCGCGCACTGCGGTGACGAGAGCTGCGAGGCTGATCACGGTTACCTGGGCACGATCACGGCCGATGACTTCTCGTTGCGGGTCAGCTCGGCCGCCGACGGCGAGGACGCCGTGCGGCAGCTGCTGGACTTCGCGCGGGAGCTGTCCGACGCCACCGCCGTCCGCGGCAGCTGAAGATCCGGCGGGTGGTCGCTGAAGGCTCGTTTTGCCGCCGCTGCCCGCCAGTGGCACCATGTTCCGGCAAGATGCTAAGGCAACGTCGCCAAGGCAAGCCGCGGCGAAGAGCCGAGGCCGAGACCCGAGGCGAACAGCCAAGACGCTGAGTGGCACCCACGAGTAGCAGGTGAGGATTCCCGCATGACGCCCGAGCCGAGACATTCGCCGATCGTGCCGTCCTACGGGGCCGCGACCCTTGCTGACTTGTCGTCATCGATGCTCGCGTCCCTGGATCCGGAAGCGCCGGAGTCGCAGAACGTCCTCGGCCTCCCGCCCGCGCGGCGGGCGTGCCTGCTGATCGTGGACGGGCTGGGCTGGGAACTGCTTCGCGACCATCCCGCCGTCGCGCCGTTCCTCTCCGAACTCGCGCGTAACTCCAAGCCGATCATGGCCGGGTTCCCGTCCACCACGGTCACCAGCCTCGGCTCGATCTGCACCGGGCGCCCACCCGGCCAGCACGGGATGCTCGGCTACCAGGTCATCATCCCGGGTGAGAATCGCCTGCTCAACGGGCTGCGCTGGGATTCGCGGGTCGATCCCCGGCGGTGGCAGCCATTGCCCACCATCTACGAGCGCGCCGCCGCAGCGGGCATCGCGGCCGTACACGTGGCCCAGGGCGCGTTCCGGGGCACCGGGCTGACCATCGCCACCATGCGCGGTGCGGACTTCCGGCCCGCCGACAGCATGGGCGCCCTGGCCGCGCAGGCCGCTGCGGCCCTGTGGGAGAACGGGCGCGGGTTCGTGACCGTGTACCACGGCGACCTCGACAACACCGGACACGTGTTCGGGGTCGGCTCCGATGCCTGGTACAACCAGCTGGCCCACGTGGACAAGCTGGCCGAACAGCTGGCGAGCGCGCTGCCCTCCGGGACCTTCATGTACGTGACGGCGGACCACGGCATGGTGGATATCGGCCCCGAGGACAAGTTCGACGTGGACGCGACACCGGAGCTGAGGTCCGGGCTGGCCCTGCTCGGCGGCGAGCCGCGGGCCAGGCACCTGTACGCCCGGCGCGGCGCCGCCGCCGACCTCCTCGCCACCTGGCGTGATGTGCTCGGTGACCGCGCCTGGGTGCTGTCCAGGGACGAGGCCGTCAAGGAAGGCTGGTTCGGCCCGGTAGACCCGGCGATGGCCGACCGGATCGGCGACGTGGTGGCCGCCCCGGCGGGGTCCATGGCCATCGTGGCCACTAAGGCCGAGCCGAGAGAGTCCGCCCTGGCTGGCATGCACGGCTCGCTCACCTCCTCCGAGCAGCTGGTGCCCGCGCTCACGTACACGGCCACATGAACCCGGGAACCGACCCGGACCGGCTGCTGGTCAGCCCCGGCGCGCTCGCCGCCGAACTGGCGAAGGACCCGGCGCCGGTACTGCTTGACGTGCGGTGGCGGCTCGGCGGCCCGCCCGGCATCGACAGCTACCGGCGGGGCCACCTCCCGGCCGCGGTCTTCGCCGACCTGGACCGGGACCTGGC
>JBAUAY010000242.1:0-9675 GCA_049676235.1 Streptosporangiaceae bacterium | reverse complement strand
AGCCAGCGGTCGGCAACTGCGGGCCGGGAACGCCGCCAAGCCACAGCCCGGGCCCGGCCGCAGCCCGGGCCGTAGCGGGCGTGAGCCGGGTGAGGATAACCCTGACCCGGCCGGGCCACAGCACCGGCCCGGACAGGACCGCAACGCTGAAGCCGACCGGGACGACCCACGGGCCGAGCCATAACCTCACCGGCCCGCAAGACTTCTCACTGTCAACCATCACGCGCGGATCAACGTACTGTTACCGGACGGCCCGGCTCACCGGAACTAGCTGCTGGCGAGCTCGGGCGCGCGCTGCAGCACTTGGTGCACCTTGTGCATGATGCCGGCGCGGTTGATGAGCAGGCCGGTAGGGGTGAAGTTGGCCGCGGAGCCGACGTGGATCTCGGTGCTGTCAGGTGCGGCGATGACCCGGATGCTGGCCTGCTCGAACCAATGCCGTCTGACCAGTATCGAGTTTGCGCCGGCCGGGAATTGGTGGTGGAAGCGTGAGGTCGTGGCGGGCGTGATCTTGTAGCGAGGACCGAGCTTCTCCCGAAGTACGGCGCTCACCTGTTCGACGGTGACGTTTGCGCTGGGAACGGTGACAGTGGGCATGGGAGCCCGCCTTTCCTGACCTGAGGAGTGAGCTTCTGACAGTTATTGACTGACTGACTCACTCAGTCTAGAGTGTAACTCATGCCCCGCTTGACGTCCAGTGAGCGCCTGCTGGAAATAGCCCGAGTTGCCACGGAGGACTTCGGGCGCCTTGGCTACCGAGGGACCAAGACGGCCGATGTCGCCGCCAGGGCGGGCATGTCGACGGGCGCCCTGTTCACGTACGTCGAGTCCAAAGAGGCGCTCTTCCACCTGGTTTTCCTGCACTGGTTCGGGATGTCCGCCGAACGCCCCCCGGTCCTGCCGGTGCCCACTCCGGGCCCGGGGGAGACTCTCGCGGTGATCCAGGCGGGCCTCCGCGACGTGCAGATGCCCCGTATCCGGGTGGCGCTCGCCGAGGAGGAGCCGGCTGACGTGGTGGAGGAACTGCGGGAGATCGTCGCGGAGCGCTACGCCCTCATCGAGCACTACTGGCCACTACTCGCGGTGATCGAGCGGTGCGCCGTGGAGATGCCAGAGCTGGAGTCCGCATGGTTCGACATCGCCCGCGCGGGATCCTTCGACCAGCTGGGCAGCTACCTGGAGCGGCGGATGGCGGCGGGGCTGCTGCGGCCCATGCCGGATCCCGAGGTGGCAGCCAGGATCGTCACCGAGACGCTGTCGTGGTTCGGCTGGCACCGGCATGAGGGGCGGGATTCCGCTCTGTATAAAGACGAAACCGTGAGGCGGACAGTGATCGAGTTCATCTGCGCCGCTCTCGTTCCGGAAGCACGACCGGCAGGACACGCCGCAGGAGGCACGCCATGAATCAGCCCGGCAGCATCACCGGCAACCCGCAAGCCGCGCGTCCTGAGACGACTGTCACGACAGACGGCCCGGCGCCGCTGCCCTCAGTGTCCCGCTCCGATCGCGTGCCGGTACTGGTGTGGGTGATCGCGGCGATATTCGTGGCGGCCGAGCTCGCGGTGAGCGGCCGGTACGGCTTCCAGCAAGACGAGCTGTACTTCATCGTCGCGGGGCACCATCTCGCCTTCGGCTACGTCGACCAGCCACCGCTGGCTCCGCTGCTGACTCGGATCACCGGCATACTCGGCGTCAGCCCGACGGCCATCAGGATCATCCCGGCGCTGGCCGGCGGGGCCATCGTGATCGTGGCGGCCAGGCTCGCCGCCTTGTTCGGCGCGGGCAGCTTCGGCCGGGTGCTCGCCGCCCTCGCCACGGCGTGTGCTCCCGTCGTCATCGGCGCCGTGCATGTCGGCAACACCACGCCGCTGGACCTGCTCGCCTGGGCAGCGATCCTGCTGTGCGTCAGCACGGCAGTGCTACGGAGTCGGCCGCGCTGGTGGCTTGCGGCGGGCGCCGCGGCTGGTGTCGGGCTCGAGGCCGACAACCTGGTGGCCTTGCTGCTGATCGGCCTCGCTGTCGGGCTCCTCGTCTCCGACCACCGCCCCGTGCTGCGGACACGGTGGCCATGGCTCGGCGCCGGCATCGCCGCGATCATCTGGGCGCCGAACGTCATCTGGCAGGCGACACACGGGTGGCCCCAGCTGGCCATGTCCGCCGCCCTGCACCGGGAGAACACCTCCGTGGGCGATTACGCCGGCGGCGTGCCGGCCCAGTTTGCCTACCTGGGCCTGCTACTGGCACCACTGGTCATCGCGGGCTTCGTCGTGCTCTGGCGGACCCGTGAGCTGCGGTTCATCGCCGTCGCCGCCACGCTCATCCTGATTTACGTGCTGGCCTGGGTACCGGGCAAGGTGTACTACGCCGACGGAACCGCGCCGGCCGTGCTGGCAGCGGGCGCGCTGGGGGCCGAGCGCTGGATCGCCCGTGCTCGCGCGCCACGCTGGCGGCGCTGGCTGGTGGTCGCCGCGACGCTCGCGGGCATGGCAGCCGCCCTGCCGGGCCTGCTGCCGATCCTGCCGGCCAGTGCCGTGCACACCTTGCCGGCCTCTTCCCAGCACAGCTCAGTAGGAGACTCCATCGGCTGGCCGCAGCTCACCCGCGCGGTCGTGGCGCAGGACGCGACCCTGGTGCGGGCCGGTCAGCCACCCACCTCGATCTTCACCGGCTACTACCCGGAAGCTGCCACGCTCACCGTTTATGGCGCCAGCTACCACCTGCCGCCGGTGCTCTCCGGCCACAACGCCTACTGGATGTGGGGACCGGGGCAGGCCTCCGACCGGACGGTACTCGTGGTCGACGCGCTCAGCCGACTGCGGCCCTACTTCGCTAGCTGCCGCCTGCTGACCACCTACAACCCGCCCTACCACGTACAGAACGACTGGACGGATATTCAGATCGGCGTCTGCACCAGCCCCGTAGCTAGCTGGCGCACGCTGTGGCCGCACCTGAAGTACTACGGCTAACCGGCCCGCCGGGAGGGCCAACGCAGAACGGGCTCGTCGGCACGTCGGGACCGATGCTGACCTGACCTTCGCGGCGAGCGCAGAATCACCCCCGCCTTGGAGGACAAGTGACCAAGTACACCAGTGACAGCTCAAATTTCGGAGCTGATGGCCCCTTCTTCCGCATCATCCGGGAAGGACTCGAGGGTCTCGCCGACGGAGAGGACTACTTCGACCTCCTGACCGACGATGTGGTCTTCGAGTACGTCATCTCTGTGCCCGGCTACCCTAGGCGCGTAGAAGGGCGACAGAACATCATCGACCTGTACGGCGGTTACGGCGACTTCATGGCGGTGCACAGCGCTGACAATCTCCGCGTCTACCGGGATCGGGAAGCGCCGGTCGTCGTCCTGGAGTACGAGGTGCACGGCGAATCGGTCCAGACAGGCCGACCGTATGACAATCGTTTTGTCTCCATCATTACCGTCAAGGACCACAAGGTGACGCACTGGCGGGACTACCTCGACCCGATCGCCGTGTTCGACGCCGCGGGCTGGCCCGGTACCCCTCCTGGGCAATCACGACCGAGTTCACCCGCCTGATGCAGGCTGAAGGCGGGACTGGGGTCCGGAGCCGAGAGCACGGGCCCAGATCCAGCACGCTCTGCGCCGCCGCCAGCCGTTGCTGCGTCGCCGCCTTCAGCGCTTCAGGCTCCGCCTCATCATGCGCCGAGCCCAGATGCCCGATCTCCCGCGACCCCCGCTGCGAGAAGTACACGACCTGCACCGCCGTCGCGCCCGACGCCGTCCTCACCGTCCGCACATACGGCACCAGGCCACCTCAGGACCCCTGATCAGTGCGCACACCCAGGCGCCGCGAACCACGAAACCCCAGGTGAGCGAGCCGCAGGCCTCGATGGCGGCCAATCCTGTCGCAAGTCAGGGCCAGCATCCATCCGGGTTACCATCTCATCGCGCTCCCAGCGGCAGAAGCGGATATTCACCCCAAGTGTGATGATGTATAAATATACATCTCGGGCGACTATCTATTAGGCCAAACCGGGACTCCTGAGGGGACGGCCAGCGTTCTGATAACCGCGCGCCGACCCGCCGTTATCTCAAGCCAGAATTGGGGTGTCTTCGCTGTAACCGCCGCGGGTTCTGGGCTTCGGCGAGGACGGTGTCGTCGGAGCCCGCGCAGACCACGCAGATCAGGCGTTCAGGCGCGGTCGCTGTAGGCAGGGCAAGGACGCTTGCTGCCGGTGGGTGATGCGTCCCGGCCTGGCCGGGCTATGCCCACGGCACGACACAAACGAGTGATAGTCAGGACATCAGCAGGTTCGCTGCCAGAGAGGGTTGCGCGTAGATTCGGTGTGAGCCTGGCGCGTCGATACGGAGCGAGGAGCCAGAGGTCATAGTCGTTGAGGGCCGCCAGCGCGCGGTTGTCCGGAGACAGCGCGGCGTACGCACCGGAGGACGGCTATCTGCCGTGCAGGCATGGAAGCGGACCTTGGAGGTCGAGACATGCGAGTCGTGCGGGCGGCGGAGTTCGGGGGACCCGAGGTGCTGGTGCCGGGCAATGCACCGGAGCCGGCAGCCGGGCCCGGGCAGGTGGTGGTGGAGGTCTCGATTGCACCCGTGCTATTCCTTGACACCCAGATCCGGGGCGGTCTGGCTCGTGCCTGGTTCCCGGTGACCACGCCATACGTGCCTGGCCGAGGTGTGGCCGGACAGGTGAGCTCTGTGGGGGCAGGCGTGGATCCTGACTGGGTGGGCCGCCGGGTCGTCGCTGATACCGCCGAGGGCGGCGGTTACCTGGAGCGGGCCGTCGTCGCGGTAGACGGCCTGATCGCGGTGCCAGAAGGTCTGGGGATGGCAGAGGCGGCCGCCCTGCTCCACGACGGCAGAACCGCCGTGAGCCTCATCGGCCAAGCCCACCTCCGGGCGGGCGAATGGGTGCTCGTCCTCGGGGCGGGCGGCAGGCTCGGGAGCCTTCTGGTCCAGCTGGCTCACGGTGCCGGCGCGCGAGTCATCGGCGCTGCCCGCGGGAAGCAGAAGCTAAACCTCGCCGAGGAACTGGGTGCGGATGCCGTGGTCGACTACTCGCAATCACGCTGGCCCGGGCAAGTCCTGGCCGACACTGGCGGAGCCGGGGCGGACATGGTCTTCGACGGCGTGGGCGGCGAGATCGGCCGGGCCGCGTTCGAAGTCACGGCACGCGGCGGCCAGATCTCTGCCCACGGCACGCCAGGCGGCGGGTTCGCGTCGATCGACCCCCAGGACGCCGGCTGGCGCGACATCACCGTGCGCGGGATCGGGCACGTCCAGTTTGCGCCAGCGCACGCCAGGCGGCTCACCGAGCGGGCGATGTCGGAGGCGGCCGCAGGGCGGATCAGGCCGATCATCGGGCAGACCTTCCCGCTGGAGCAGGCTGCAGACGCACACCTCGCGATCGAGGCCCGTGACGTCATCGGCAAGACGTTGCTGGTGATCTGATGGCTCTCGACGACGCATCCCTGCGCTATCTTGCCAGCCAGACCCGCGGCCGCCTGGCCACGGTCGGGCCAGACGGCGCGCCGCAGAACAAGCCGGTCGGCTTCGTCTACAACGCCGAGCTGGGCACCATCGACATCGCCGGCTTCGACATGGAAAGCTCCGCCAAGTACCGCAACGTCGGGGTCAATCCGAATGTCGCCTTCGTGATCGACGACGCCGTCTCGGAGGGAGCGGCGGGTACGCGGTTCGTAGAGATCCGCGGCCAGGCCGAGCGAGTCTCGGTGGAACCGCCGGCGACGGCGGGCGTGAGCCCGCAGATCATCCGCATCCATCCCCGCCGGGTCATCAGCTGGAACGTCGATCCGGACCACCCGGGCCTGCAGACGCGCGATGTTGCCGGCAATCCCGGCGAACCCGGCCCGATCCGCCCGTCCTTCGGCACCGACGCTGGCGCCGCGCGGCGCGCGAACCAGGCGGTGGCCGGCTTCGTCGCGGAGCTGCAGGCAGGCTGGGACCAGCACGATGCCGGCATCACCAACCGGCACTTCGCCGATGACATCGTGTGGGGCAGCCCCTTCGGTGCCGTCCTGCGAGGCTACGAGCAACTCCACGCCATCCATGTCCGCCTGAAACGGCAGGCGACGGGCGGCACCTCATCGCGCTACGAGATCGTGCGGGTACTTGCCCCCGCACCGGACGTCGCCGTCGCGCAGGTCCGGCGAGTCGCCCTCGACCCCGCCGGGCACCCGCTCGAACCGGCCTGTGATGTCACAGGCGCGTTCTCGGAGATGGCGCTCTACGTGCTGGTACGCCGCGACCGAACGTGGTGGGTTGCCGCTGGGCAGAACACGCTGATCCGTCCCGGCCCGCCTGAGAGCCAGGAACACGTCGACGGCGCCCGCGATGGGTGACAGGCGATTGGCCGGCCGACGAGCCGTTCTTGCAGCTGATCAACGGCGGCCGGCCTTTCGCCACCGTCCCGTACTCGGTGCACCTCAACGACATCGCCAGCCTGTTTGGGGAGCAAGGATCGAGTCAATCCATCCGCCGGGGGTATGACGGTGACATCAGCTAGCGCGGGAACGCTGGACGAGGCCTACGAGCGGCTGCACGCGACCGGGCCAGAGTTCGACGGTTTTCTGTCCAACCACGGCCCGATGGCAGCCGAGGCGATGGTCCGTCACGGCCATAGTGACCTGGTGGGTTCCTGGCTCGATGGGTACATGCGCCGCCTGGAGGAGTTCCCGAGTGGGCTGGGCCCGATCGGGTCCGACTGGCAGGAGGCGCTTGGCGACCTGCGCCGGGTCGCCGACTGGACCGCGTTCTTCCGCGCGGAGCTCGGCCAGCGGCCGTGGCGGCAGGTGCTCAATGCCTGGTGGCCGCGGCTGCTGCCGGGCGTGGTGGCCGCCGCCACGCACGGGGTCATCCGGGTCGGCCATGCCGTCCGTGCCCTGCTGGCGGACGGCGATGACCCAAGCCACCTTGCCGAGTTGGCGCACGGGCTTGCCTACTGGGCTGCCCGCTGGCAGACCCTGCCCGGCGGACATGCCGGCGCGTCCGCTGCGGCCGCCGCCAGCCGGGCGCGCGCAGCCACGCCGCTGGACTCGCTGGCCGCAATCCCCCGCATCGCCGAGTAGGCAGGCGGCATCGGTGACCGGCTGGCCAGGCTGGGCGCGCTGACTGCCTGGCCGGCCGCGCTGGCCGGCTTCAGCGTCCCGGCGACACCAGAGCAAATCCCCGCGGTGCTGGCCGAGCTGGTTGATGCCGCGACCGTCCGGTACCTGCTCTACGGTCACGGCAACGGCGTCATGCTCGTGCACTCGGCGACCGCGCCCAGCGCTGTGCTCAGGACCCTGCCCGCGCTAGATCACGGGCTGTGGGCGCCGAGCCTAGCGGCGTCCTGGGCCGCGAGCAGCGCGCTGACTGCTGTCTACGCTCCCGCTGAGCCCACGCCGCGGGCTCAGCTGCAACAGCCGCCTGGCGGGCAATCCCGCGAGGAGACAGCACGGGAGGTCTTCGCGCGGGCGGTCGAGCACGGCGACGCGCACGTGATCAAGTTCGCCGACACCGCCGTGGATGTCTTCACCCGCACCGGCAATCCCGACGCCATCGCCGCAGCGCTCCGGGCAGCGGAGCTAATTGAGACCTGACGGCGGCCCAGGCATCGGTCCTGCCCGCAGGGCCGTTCGCTGGTCACGGCACGGCCGCCATCGCTAAACCGCCGATGAGGCCCATCACCCCGCAGCCTGATCCCCAGCCCTCACCCCAGAACCTGAGGGGTGACCATCGTGTGCGCCCGGCCCGGGCCTGCTCGCTGTCCAGGGGCCGATCGCCTGGCGATGCTGAGGCTTTCCCGAACTGCCTGATCTGTGCTCGGACCCGCGCTGACGCACGGCCGAGGGGTGCCGCACAAAATCTAAGCGATCTGGCCACATGAGGAGGTCTGTTTCCCAGTCGCGCTGTGTGTTCGCACTGGCAGGAGATACCGGGGAACCGTGGCAGCCGTTGGATGCTGCCCGGGCGGCCACGGGACGTAGACGGCGTGCTTGCCGTCGTCGTGATCCGGCGTGATCTGCTCCCCGGGGCGCCGGGAGTCCCGGATGAGCATCTGGGGTGCCCTGGGACGGGGCGCAGGCGCGGGCCGATAATGGGGTGGTGCCTGGTTTGCTGAGGGAAGGCCGGGTCACGGCCAACGGGCTGCGGTTCGCTTACCTGGAGGGGGGCAGCGGGCCGCTGGTCGTGTTGCTGCACGGCTGGCCGGACACGCCGCATACATGGGACCACCAGCTGGCTGCCCTGGCCGGGGCTGGGTTCCGGGTGGCAGCGCCGTGGCTGCGCGGTTACCCGCCGACTGAGATCCCGCGGTCGGGCTACTTCGATATCGGCACGCTGGCGGTGGATGTCCGCGAGCTGATCCGGGTGCTCGGCGGCGGCGATCCGTGCCTGCTCGTCGGCCAGGACTGGGGCGCGTCGATCGGCTACCAGGTGCTCGCCGCCTTCCCCGAGGTCGTGCGGAGCGCCGTGGTGATGGCCGTGCCGCATCCGGCCGCGACCCGGGAGTCACTGCTGCGCGCCGAGCACGTTCACCGGTCCTTCCACTGGTTCTTCTTCCAGCTCCCGCAACTGCCAGAGCGTGCGCTGAGCGCCGACAACTACGCGTTCGTGGACTGGCTGTGGGACTACTGGACCGCGCCCGGCTTCACCGATGAGGAGCACCTGGCCGAGGTGAAGCGGATGCTGGCCGTCCCCGGCGCGCTGCAGGCGACGCTCGGCTACTACCGGGCCATGTTCGACCCGGCCAGGGCGGACCCGGACCTGGCGGAGGTGCGGCAGGCGGCAGGCCGGCCGATCGTGGTGCCGACCCTGGCCCTGTGCGGCGCCGAGGACAAGCGGGCCGAGGTGATGCAAGACCAGGCCCGGCACTTCGCCGGCCCATACCGGTTCGAGCTCGTGCCCGGCAGCAGCCACTTCCTGCAGCGCGAGCAGCCGCAGGCGGTCACGAAGCTTGTCCTGGACTGGTTCGCCAGGCAATAGCCGGTACCGTCACGCCGAAATGATGGTTACTGGTTAACAGCTCCAGAACCGGCACATCTGCGCACCGACGCGGCCTATTGCAGTCCGAACGACACGCACAAAGATTCGGCGATAAGGTCGCTCGCTTTCCGAAGGGCGGTTACGTATGGTGACAGCCACTGGTCGCGACCGTCGCGCGAGATCCGCCGTTCTGAACGGCTTCACCGATCTCGTCGGAGCCTGCGCCGATGACGCCGATCGGGATGATCTGCGTGCGGCTACGCGCGCCTCCAGGTGCTGGTGCCTCAGGTTGAGGGCTAGGGCATATCGTGTGTCGGCGGGCGCGGCCATGCGATCTTCGGGCTGGCCAGCTTGAACGCGCAGCCGTTGTGGCCGGCCATCCTGGCGGCGGCCCCTAGCGCGGCGCCTGCGGGCGGCATCTGCGCCTACGGTCGCTCGCAGCAGGATGGGCAGCGGTCATACGGCTACTGGGTCCCAGCCGCGCAGGTGCCTGACGGACTGGCGGTACTCCCACTCGATGGCGTCTTTGAGCAGGTGGGCCAGCCGCCCGCCGCTGGTGATGCCGGCGATGTCGGCGACCCCGCGGCGGGTCCCGACCGAGACGACAAACCCCTTGTCGTGGAAGGTGAACGCCTCCAGCGGCCTGCCCTCCAGCTCCGCGTCCAGGTTGCGGGCCACCGTCTCGCCCTCCTCCAGCGCCA